>JBEKVU010000389.1:0-4474 GCA_049513775.1 Candidatus Acidiferrum sp. | reverse complement strand
GACCCAAGGTGCTTGTTTCAGCGTCGGCCATCGGCTACTACGGCAGTCGCGGCGATGAACTCTTGACCGAAGAAAGTGGGCCGCGCACGAGTTTTCTATCGCGACTGGCCGAAGAGTGGGAAGCCGAAGCCGTGAAGGCTCAAGTGTTGGGTATGCGCGTGGTGCGTGTACGCTTCGGCGTCATACTCGCCAAAGGCTCCGGTGCTCTGCCACAGATGATGCTGCCCTTCAAAATTGGCGCTGGCGGAAAGCTGGGCTCCGGAAAGCAGTGGATGTCTTGGGTGGCTCTCGATGACGTAGTGCGCGCAATCCGTTTCGTCATCGAGGATGCTTCGCTTGGCGCCGCCGTAAACGTAACGGCTCCGCAGCCAGTGACCAACGCGGAATTCACCAAGGTACTTGCCCACACCATGCACCGGCCGGCGTTGTTTACGGTTCCGCCATTCGCCTTACGCACCCTGCTCGGAGAAATGGCCGACGAAATGTTGCTCTCCAGCCAGCGTGTCGTACCCCGCGTTCTGCTGGACTCCGGCTTCCAGTTTCGCTACCCCGATCTGCCATCCACCCTCAAAGCGATCTTGCAGCCCTAGTCTCGCCGCTCTCACTTCACCACCGACAAACTAACTTCAATCTTCGAAACTCTTCCGCTGATCGGATCGGTGGCTAAGGTGGCCTCCGAAGTTTGCCCGTCGCGCAAGGATACGCCGATTTCCGACTTGAACTGCCGAATGATCGGCTCTTTGAATTGCCCTGGCAGTTCAGGCCTATCAGAGCCAGATTCCTTCCCTGCCGGAATCACAACCTCACTTTCCACCCATGAACGCTCGACGACCACCTCCAGATGAAAGCTGCCCGCATCCCCGTGCGTCGCGCGACAATCAATGTTGGTCCCTACATCGATATACTGCATCCCGGTGTCCTTGCCGGAGGGCACCGGAATGCGCGTGCCGATTCGCACCTTGGCGTTTCCTCCGCGCCCTCCTTCGTACACGTTCAGGTAGGAAACATACGGCATGCTCTTCACTTTCTTCTCGCCGTCAAACTCCGTCAGCACCACCTGTATCTTCAGCGGCGTCACCTTGTCCCCGTATATCTCTGCTTTCGGTTTGTCCTCCGCGGTTTGTGCGCGGATCAAAGGAGCATTCGACAGCCAAACGCATACCGCTAACGCCAACAGTGCTAATCCGTTCCGTTTCATTTTTTCTCCTGTTGAACTGCGTTCTTGATTCTTCAAAGATCCGAGAGCGTCCCGCCAATTACTCGTCTTGCCGCGGCGACAACGGCGCAACTTGGAGTTCCGCGATTTCCAGCGGCTCCGACGCCAAATCCACTGTCGCGATTTCGGGCGCGGGCTTCGTCAGCGCCATCGCAGTTTCGCGCTGCCCCTCTAGCACCACGAGAAATCTTGCCAAAGCCAAGCGTTCGTCCGGCGGCACCAGAACCTCAAGTCGTTGCGCTTTGCGCTTTTCATCCCCGGCCGTGGCCACGACGCCGTGCGGCGCGCGCACCACTGGGAGACTTTTATGAACGGTTTGCCTTTGCAACCCTGCGGTTTGACCCGCAATTCCGCTAGTCGCAGAATTTTCCGCAGAACTCGGCCCGGAAGCGGACGCCGCAAACGGTGGCGCAACTTGCGGCCCCAAATGAACGCGCTGAAAAATCACCAGAGCCACGCAGACAGCCATAGCGCAAGCAACGGGCCACAACACAAACCAGGGACGCACCGCGTCTCCCGCTGCACGTTCAACCTCAATCGCCGCACGCACGCGCGGCAAAAACGACGGCCCCACCTCGCCATTCGCCACACGCGCCAACTCGCCATCAATCGCGGCAAAAAGGCTGCGCTCGGCGTCATACGACTGCCGGCATGACGCACACCCATCAAGGTGCTCCAGCAGCGCCGTTGGAGCGGCCGCCTTCCGAGGCGGTCGCCCTTGCGACACCGCGCAATCTCGCAACAGCGCGGCTCCCGACGACGTCTCACCGTCGTGCAGGCCACCTCGCGGAGCATCCGCCGTCGCCGCCACTTCCCTCATCTCCGCTTCAAACTGTTCACATGACATCGCAACTTCTCCGCCAACTGTCTTCGTGCAAAAAATAATCGCGACTTCACCGTACCAACCGGCACACCGAGCATCGACGCAACCTCGTCCAGCGTGTGTCCCTGCATGGCCGCGAGCAGCAAAACCAGCCGCACCTTCTCCGGCAACTCTTCCATCGCCCGATCGAGCTGCTCCGCAAACTGCCCACGCATCGCCAAGTCTTCCGCCGTCTCGGCAGGCGCCCGCCGCTCCGGCCGCGACCACAGCGTCTCCCGCAATTCCCGCCGTTTCGCCGAGCGCGCCCGATCCAGCGCCAAGCGAAAGGTAATGCGTACCAGCCACGCGCGAAAGCGCTCCCGCTCCCGCAAATGCCTAAAGCGCCGAAACGCCCGCAGCAGTGCCTCCTGCGCCACGTCCTCCGCGTCTGCCGTGTTTCGCAAAACCCCACGCGCCACGCGAAACGCCAGCGGCCCGCATTCCGCCAAGTGGCTCTCAAATGCCTCGCGCGTCGCCGCTTCCGACTCCAACCGCTGAGCATCTTCGGCGCGGCGTAGCGTACTGCCTGGCTGGATCAGAACCAGCTCCTGCATGCGTAATTGCTCCCCGTACAACTGCCAGACTCCGCAATCGCCAACATGGTTCACGCTCACGAAGTGCAAACCACTCACGCGTGCGTTGCTGGCAAAGAATTACAGCAAAGGATTATTAAGATGCGCGCTTTGTGCTGGCGGAAGTGGCTCGACGATTCCCGGCTTGGTACGGCAAGCAAGGTGGAGCGTTCCGATACGGAACGGTGCCACGGCAAACTTGAAGTGGCGGAGTCATGTCCCCCATCGCCCAGACGCCTCGTAACAGGCCATAAACTGCAGATAATAAACCGATTATCGGAAAGGCGGCAGGTCATCCCCGCCTTCCCCTTGCGCTTTTTCTTCGCTGGCCCTTCGCCTGCACTCCGCACAGCATGCGACCTCCCGCGCAATAACCGCAGCCAACCTAAACCTGCTGCGAAGCGCCGGAAAATCTCTGGTCTTCTCGCGATGATTTACCACCAGTGCCTTTGATGGATGTGGGCTTTGCGATCCTTTGCCCGCTCGCCCGGCACCGTAGGCCTCTAATCCAGTTCTTGTCCATCGGCTCGCGTGTTTGCTCCGCGCTTCTTTCAGACCTCGCCTCACGGCTCGGCCCTTGCGCTTCACTAACCCTTCTCCTCCATCAGGATAGGTAGAGGACTTTCACCTCCAAGCTATCGAACATGCTCGGCACACAAAGAAAAAGCGCCCCGGTTTTCACCGGGACGCTTTTTTGTGCACTGGTTTGAAACGTCGTTTACTGCGCCGGACTCAGCAACTGCGTGAATCCCGTGGTATTCACGTCGCGGAACAACGGCGTCCGCGGCGGCAGCAGTGAAGGATCGAGGAAATTATTGTCAAACGTGTACGCGCGGGTTGGTACGCCGTAAACGTTTCCGGCGCTCTTGTACACGCCGATTCCCTGGCGGTTGAAGTACAAACTGACCAGAGAACCTTCGTAGCTGAGGGTAAACCCGCTCCAACTTTCCAGGTAACGCAGGAAGTTGTGCGCACCTCCATCCGTGCCGTAGTCTTGCGTCACACCAGTGGTTGTCGGCAGGGGGAAGTACACTCCTTTACCGCCCAACAGGGCCGCGCGGTAGTAGCTGTTCACGGGAACGCGGTTGCTCAGAACGTACAGATTGGGAGTGTTGCCGGCTACGGGCGGACCCGTAAAGGAGTTGACGTCGTTCCAGTTGTCGGAGAGCAGCGTGATGGCGTCGGCAACCACCGAGGCCCCTACGTCCGCGGTAGTCCACGGCGGCGTAGTCGTGCATCCCTTGCAGTTGTAAGAGCCTTGAATGTACACGGGATTTTCCGCCGCGACGGTTAGACCGCAGGTCACCGCTCCAGGGCAAGTGTTGAGGTTATCCACCAAGTCCACGCCGTTGACCAGTTTTACCGCCCGGCGAAAGAAGAAATTAGGATTTTCGCGCGCTTCGTTCGCGTGAATCACGAACGTGCCCGGCCAGATCGGAGCTCCCGTTGCACCGTATTTATATGGATTTGCCGCATCCGTGACCCCGCAATTGTTGGCGCCTGTGCCTGCATAGGGCGGCGGCGCGAGAGCGTTCACCGTGGGATTCCCGGGGCTCGCATAGAGGTTTGCCAGTGGCGCGTACCCGCCGTTTATGGCTATGTCCATCGTATGGTTGGGATATTCGCCGTAGGTGTATTTAGTTCCGGTGCTATCCAGGTCTTCTCCGGTATCCAGAATATTATTTGGGCATCCATTCTGGTCGGACGGGTTTGCGAAGTCACTGAAACCGTACTCGCCCGTCTCGTGCGTCGAAGGGGACAGCGGCGGCCAGCCGCCCGCGAAGGGCGTTCCCGCCGCATAGTAGTTGCCGCGACGGTCGGAGA
>JBEKVU010000388.1:0-4483 GCA_049513775.1 Candidatus Acidiferrum sp. | reverse complement strand
TAGTAATTCCTGCAGCGAAACCAAGGAGGGCTGCGGCCATCATGCCCCAAGCTACGGCTTCACCGTGTTGGTAGACGCGGTAGTTTGTGACGCTTTCCAGAGCGTGCCCGAAGGTGTGGCCGAAGTTTAAAATTTCTCGCAAGCCGGATTCGTGTTCATCTTGACTGACCACGCGTGCTTTAAGCTCGGCGCAACGCGGGATGATGTAGGCCAGCGCCGCTTCGTCGCGCCGCGCGGCTTTCTCCATATGCGCTTCAAGGTATGCGAAGAGACGCGCATCGGAAATTACGCCGTATTTGATCACCTCGGCTAGGCCACCGCGGAATTCGCGCTCCGGCAGCGAGTGGAGGGCGCGCGGATCGCTTAGCACCAACCGCGGAGAATAAAACGCCCCGACTAAGTTCTTGCCCTCCGGCAAATTCACGCCGGTTTTTCCGCCGATCGCACTGTCCACTTGCGCAAGCAAGGTGGTCGGCACATGGGCCAGCGCAATGCCGCGCAAATAGGTAGCCGCCGCGAATCCGGCGACATCTCCCACCATGCCTCCGCCCACAGCGAGCAGCAAAGCATGGCGGTCGGCGCCCGCACGACTCAGCGAACGCGCGATGTGCTCGACGCTCTCCAGTGTTTTGGCGGACTCCGCATCATCAAAAAGATGTGTCTTGACCGCGATTCCGGAAGCAAATCGGGCCGGAATGAGCTTCCCTCCCCCCCGCCACGCCCTCGGTGACGACACGATCTGCACGCTGGAAAAATTCCCCAAGCGCGCAACTTCCCGCGCGGCATTTCGCAACACGCCCTGGCCGCACACTACCGCGTAATTCCCCGACGCCGATGTCACTTGAATGCGTTTGATGGTCATTTATTTAGGAGCGCCGCTTAGCAATGCTGCAACCAACAGGAATGTAGCACACGCCCACCGAACGCTGCACGAATGCGGGCGCCGTAACTTTGGGGACGCCCGGTGTTTATTTCGATTGCATGTCCTTGACGGTTTCTAAAAACACGTGGCCCGTAATGGCGAGACTCTTTGCGCTGATCTTGTCGAGCGTGTCATTGGCGGTGTGCCAGTAGGGCACGTCGTCAGCGATATTCAGATCGATGACGTCTACCGACGGCACCTTGCGCTTCATAAAGGGAAAATGATCGTCGCCGCCGATCGAGGTTGGCGTGTCCACGAAAACGTTCGCGTAACCCAATTTCGCCGCCTCGCGCCAGACCTCTGCAACGAGAGCCGGCGTTGACGCTCCGTCGCGTTCGAAGTGAGCTTTCTTGCCGCCGACGAGATCGGCCAGCAGAAACGCTTTCACTTTCGGCAAATCGCCGCTGTTGGCGAGCTTGGCGGTCATTTCACGGCTGCCGTAGACGCTGTCGTCATCGGACCATTCAAACTTGGTAGCTTCTTCCCCGTCGAAAAAGGCGATCCACACCTGGTAGCGGCCTTTTTGCGGACAGAGATTGCGGGCGAGTTCGAGCATTACCGCGGTGGAAGAACCGGCATCGTCGGCACCGACGAAATTTTCCAGAATTTTTGTGTCGTAGTGCGTGCCCAGCAAAATAATTCCGGGTTTTTCGCCGGGAATTTTCACCAGGATATTTTCCATGGATTTGTTGCCGGCGGGGGTATCGACCCGGAAGTCGTCGACATCGAATTTACAGCCGTAACTGGTTAGCTCTGCTTTCAGGTACGCCTGCAGTTGTTTGAGAGCCGGGGAGCCAGCGGGACGCGGGCCGAAAGATAGTTGCTTGGCAACTTGTTCTAGAGCGCGGTGACCATCGAAGCCGCCCGTGGCGGTGGCAGGAGGGGCGTCGTCAGCAGGTTGCGGGCCTGGCTGAGCCTGCGCCGCTTTTAGCGCGCCGGCCGCGGAGAGCGTGTTTGCCGGAATGGCTGACACCGTCTGGGCCGGGGCGGCGCTACTGCTCGTCGGCGCACTGCCGGCCGCCACGCCGTTGCCATCAGCTTGTGACTTGCAACCCGTAGTCGCGCAAAACAACAATGCTGCGCACGCCGCAACGAGCGAAAAACTCCTGCCTGTCATAGGTCTCCCGCGAGAAATTCAGATTTCAATTGGGCTAGAAGGCACGTCATGTCGCGGCCTGCTCGGCGGCCAAACGCTTGTTGCGTTTGTTGACCACCACGGCGGAAACACCGATACCCACAATGTATAGCGCGACCATGGGCGCCATAAATATCAGCATCGTGGTGGCGTCCGGTGTTGGCGTGATGATCATGGCCACGACGGCAATGACAAGAATCGCGTAGCGAAAATTCTGCCACAAGAATTTTGGCGTAACGATGCCGAACAGCGTTAGGAAGAAAATCAGAATTGGAAGCTCGAATACCAGCCCAAATCCGAGCAGCACCATCAGCACCAGATCAAAATAGTCGGCGGTCGAGATCATCGGCTCGATGGGGCCGACATTCCCTTGAAAACTCACCAAAAATTTCAGCATATACGGCAGCGCGACGTAGTAGCCGAAGGCAATCCCGCCGAGAAACAAAAAGAAGGTTGACGCCACGAAACCCGAGATCGCACTGCGCTCATGCTTGTAAAGCGCCGGCGCCACAAACAGCCAGATCTGATAGAGCACGTACGGCGCGGCGATAACGATGCCCAGATACACGCCGACGGTGACGTACAAACTCAAATAACCGGCGGGGTGCGTATAAATTAGGTGCGGATTCTGCTTGGCGTCCGTCAAAGCTTTTATGATCGGCTTGGTGATAAAAACGATCATGTGCTGGGAGACCGCGATGCCCAGGCAGGCGCCCACGGCTAAAGCTACCAGGGAATGAATGATGCGTTTGCGAAGCTCGGTGAGGTGCTCGAAAAAAGTCATGGCGCCACCGGGGTCTTCTTCGACGACGGCGACGGGAGCTGGGGTTGAGGTAGCGAGCGGGGCCGCTGGCCTCGTCAGGTTGACGACTTCGGCGGTGGCGTCAGGCAGGTTGCTGGGTGTCATGGGCGGGGTCGCTGGCGGTAGTGGGGGCAGCGGCTGGACCTAACGATGGCGCGGCGCTTTGGTGAGGATTAGCTATGGTATTTTCCGATTCCGTAGCGTGGCCCGCGCCGTTTGTGCTGGCGCTGCCTCCAGAATTGTTGCTGAAATCTTCGATGCCTTCGGCGCCACGGGCGATGGCTTCGGTCGCTGGAATCGCCACGAGCGCTTCTGTTGCGCGGGTGTCGGCCGGTTCCAGCGCACCGCCCGCAGGGGCCGCTTCGGTCCCAGGGGCGGTGGCTAAGGTGGCAGGCTGCGTGGGAGCGGCGGCGGCGGCAGCCGCAGACGCAGCGGCGGCGGCTTCGGCGGCTTTTTTACGCTCCGCCAGCACGTTCTGCCGCTCCATCTCTCTCATTTCCTGCTCAAACGCGCTCTTAAAGTCCGTGGAGGCCTTGCGAAACTCCGCCATCAGCTTGCCAAACCCCCGGGCGAGCTCGGGCAGCTTGTTCGGGCCAAATACGACCAGGACAATGATGAACAGCACTACCATGTGTGGAATGCTAAGCATGGGCGAAGCAGCCGTTTTTCGTACCCAAGTCATCATAGAAAGGGTGCTGGGTCCTGTCAAACTACAGATTCCGCCGTGCTATAATTATCTGATACTTGGTCGCGCGAGGTGCGCATGAAACCGGAACGCCGCGGGTTAATCCTAGTGGTCGTGGTACTGCTGCTATCCGCTGTACTCGGGGGCATTTACGGCCCCAACGTGAAGGCCACGTCCAATTCGGCGGACGATTATCAGTCCTCCGTGCGCGATTTCACCAAGGCGTTGGACGTGGTGCAGTCCAATTACGCCGAGCCGGTGGACGTCGATAAGTCTGTTTATCAAGGCGCCATCCCCGGTATGCTGCGCGTGCTCGACCCGCACTCCAATTTCTTTGACGCCAAGCAATTCGCACTGCTGCGCGAAGATCAGCGAGGCCGCTATTACGGGGTTGGGATGACCGTGGCGCCCCACGAGAATCGCACCATGGTGATGGCGCCATACGTTGGCGCACCCGCCTTCAACGCCGGCATCCGTCCTGGCGACCTGATCATGAAGGTCGATGAGAAGACGACCGATGGTCTCAGCACCAGCGAGGTTGCCGACTTGCTCAAAGGGCCCAAGGGCACAGTAGTAAAAATCACCATCTCTCGCGAGGGCTTCCCCGACCAGTTCGTGTTCACCGTGACGCGCGATGAAATTCCCCGCCGCTCCGTGGATCTGGCGTTCATGCTCAAGCCCGGCATCGGGTACATACGATTCCCCGGGCCTTTCAACGAGACCACGGACCGCGAAATTTCTGATGCGATGCACGAACTTGACGCGCCTTCTCTCGATGGCTTGATTTTGGATATGCGCGGCAATCCGGGTGGCCTGCTCAACGAAGCCGTAGCCGTCAGCGATATGTTCCTCGACAAGGGTCAGCTTATCGTTTCGCATCACGGCCGTAATTCTCAGAATCATCCCTACATGGCTTCGCGCGGCAATCGCGGCGACACT
>JBEKVU010000387.1:0-4500 GCA_049513775.1 Candidatus Acidiferrum sp. | reverse complement strand
CTGCTCCAAGATATCCGTTACGGGCTTCGCGCGCTGGCGAAAAATCCCGGCTTCACGGCCGTCGCGGTATTAACGCTGGCGCTGGGCATCGGCGCGAATACCGCGATCTTCAGCGTCGTCGAGAGTTTGCTGCTGCGCTCGCCACCCTATCCGCACGCCCAGCAACTGGTCGAGATTTTCAACACGTATCCGCCGCAAGTTCCCAAGGGCGGCTTGTCTCCGGGGGACTACGCGGATTGGCGGCGGCAAAACGCCAGCTTCTCCGAAATGGGAGCTTACGCGGCTAGCTCCCAGGGCTTTAATCTTTCCGGCGAGGGCGAACCGCAACGCGTTGAAGCCGGCTATGCGGACTCCGGACTTTTCCCCATGCTAGGCATTCAGCCTGCAGCGGGCCGCTCGTTTCTCCCGGACGAAGATCGCGCTGGAAGCGCGCCCGTGGTGATTCTCGGGCACCGTTTGTGGCAAAGCCGATACGGCGCAGATCCAGGAGTCATTGGCCGCAGCGTCTCGCTCGACCGTCAGCGCTACACCGTGGTGGGAGTTTTTCCGCCCGGCATGCAACTCATGAACGCCGCCGACCTATGGATGCCCATCGGGCAATTCGGCGACGATTTGACCGAACACGTGCATCACGAATTTTCCGCCATCGCGCGGCTGAAACCCGGTGTGAGTCTGGCGCAGGCGCGCGACGAAGTAGGTCGGTTGCACCAGCAATCGGGCATCGCCTATCCCGCTGCACACAAAAATTTCGGCGTTCGCGTCGAGCCGCTCGAAGATCCAGGGGCCGCCCGCTTGCGTCCCACACTGCTGGTTTTATTTGGCGCAGTCGCGCTGGTGCTATTGATTGCGTGCGCGAACATCGTGAATCTGCTGCTCGTCCGCAATGCCGCGCGGGAACGCGAAGTCGCAGTGCGACTGGCGCTCGGCGCCGGCTCGTGGCGCTTAGTACGGCAACTGCTCACGGAGAGCACGCTGCTTGCTTTGTTTGGCGGAGCACTCGGTCTGCTCTTGGCATTGCTGGGACTCAAAGTTTTGCTGGCATTCGTTCCCGCGGAGCTTTCCATCTTGCGCGAAGCCGGCTTGAATGGCCGCGTACTCGGATTTACCGCGGCCGTGTGCTTGGGCACGGGACTGGTGTGCGGATTTATCCCCGCCTTGCGCATGCTGAAATCGAACTTGTCAGGCACCTTGAAACAAGGCGTCAGGGGCTCCAGTGCCTCAGCGAGTCAGCGCGCGCACAACTTGCTGGTGATTTCAGAAATCGCCATGGCCTTGGTGCCGCTCATCGGCGCGGGTTTGTTGCTGCGCAGCTTCCAGCATTTGTTGCAAGTAGATCCGGGTTTCCGCGCAGACCACGCGCTGTCCATGGAAGTCGAGCAGCCGGCGCTCTCTTTTGCGGAATCCAACAAGATGTCGGATGCCGAAGGCCTCGAGTATGACCGCAAGCAGGCGCTGCTCTTTGAACAGCTCTCCTGGCAAATTCGCGCGCTGCCGGGCGTCAAGAATGTCGGAGGAATCGCGCAACTGCCGCTGGCCACGGGCTTGCGCCACGCGGCACGGTTTGTTATCGAGGGGCAGCCCATCGCCGAGAGCGGCGGACGCCCGCTCGCCGAGTTTCGCACCGTAAGTCTCGAGTATTTCTCCACGCTGGGAGTTCCGTTGCGCGCGGGCCGTTTTTTCAACGAGGCTGATCTCTATGAGCAAAACGCCGTGATCAACGAAACCATGGCACGGCGCTTTTGGCCGCGGGGCGACGCGCTCGGAAGGCGCATCAATCTGTGTTCTCTAGATCCCAAGCCGTGCTGGAATACCATCGTCGGCATCATCGGAGATGTGCATCAGTATGGGCTGGAACGCGCGCCTACGTACGATACGTATTTTGTCGGAGGCTGGTCGCGCTACGTGATCGTGCGCACGGCTTCTGATCCGCTAGGCCTGGCCGCTGCGATCAGAGAAGTGGTCCATAGATTTGATCCAAATCTGCCGGTCACGCACGTAATAACCATGGATAACCTGCTTGCCGATTCCGTTTCGCCACAACGCTTTTCGTCGGCGCTGGTGACGATCTTCGCGGGTTTGGCGCTGCTGCTGGCGGCGATAGGAATCTATGGCGTGATGAGCTATACCGTCAGCCAACGCACCCAGGAAATTGGCGTGCGCATGGCGCTGGGAGCACAAATTGGAAACGTGCGTGGAATGATTCTTGGGCAAAGCCTGAAATTGACGCTGATTGGCGTGGCGATTGGATTGGCCGGAGCGTTTGCCGTGGCGCGTTTTCTGGCCAGCCTGGTCTTTGGCATCGGCACGCACGATGCAGGCACATTTGCCGGCGTCGCGCTATTGCTGGTGCTCGTCGCGCTGGCGGCATCCTGGATTCCCGCGCGGCGCGCCATGCGCGTGGATCCCATAGTCGCGCTGCGTCATGAATAGTGCTATGATATAGGTGTTATATAGGAGCGAATCATGGCTACTGCGCTGATCCATATGGATGCCCGTCAAAAGCAGCGGCTCACGCGGCGCGCCAAGCTGCGCGGTAAATCCTTTTCGCAGGAAGTGCGCGATGCCGTGGACATGTACCTGGATGTCCCGGTGGAGACCGAAGAAGAGCTAGAGTTGCTGGCAAAATCCGCAAATCAAGCCGCGGACCGCATGATTAAGCGACTGGATGCGACCATCTCTCACGTGGACCGGGTGCTTAGCGAAATGGAGCGGCGCCCGTGAGTTGGGCTTCGGAAGCTCTAGGGGCCATCCGCAAGATAGTATTGATTGAGGATCGCGTGGCGCGGCTGGCAGATCAGAGCGACAAGTTGGCCAACAAATGCCAGCAGCTTGATTTGCGCGTGGCGCGTATCGAAGCGAAATTTGAATTATTGGAACGCGCCGCCATGGCCTCTCGCGGCACGCGCCGCCAAATCAAAAACGAATAGCCGCTACAGAGTATCCCCGGCTTAAGAACGGGATGGCCGCGTGCTCGCATTTCAGATAGTCCAAGGAAAACTTAGCATCTGCAGGAAACCGCTGCCCCAGCTGCCTCCGGGGTGGGCGATGGTGCGCGTACGGGTGGCGGGCATCTGCAATACCGATGTGGAGATTCTGCGCGGCTACCATGGCTTTCACGGCACGCCGGGCCACGAATTCGTGGGAGAGGTGGCCGAGGTGCGCGGCGTTTCGGCGGCGACCCGCAAGCGATCGCTCGGACGACGAGTCACCGGAGAGATCAATATCCATTGTTCGGCGCTGGGGTATCGCCCTGTTTGCGATTTCTGCCGACGCGGGCTGCTGACGCATTGCGCGCGACGCAAAGTGCTGGGCATCCTCGGCCACGATGGCGCGTTTGCAGAATACCTCGCCTTGCCGCTGGAGAATCTGCATCTCGTGCCGCGCTCGATCAGTGATGAACAGGCGGTGTTCGTCGAGCCACTGGCCGCGGCTTGCCAGATTTTACAGCAAGTGCCGATGAAGTCGTTTCGCGAAGTTGCAGTGCTCGGCGACGGGAAACTCGCGCAGTTGATCGCCCGCGTGCTGCGCACCGCATTGCCGCGCGTGGTGATGTACGGAAAGCATACGGACAAACTCGGGTTGGCGCGCGGCGCGGGAATCGAAACCCACAAACTGAGCGGCGACGCATCCGACCTGAAGCGCCTCAAGGAAAAGTATCGATTGCTTGTGGAAGCTACCGGTTCACCAAGCGGCCTGTCGCTGGCGCAACACATGACCGAGCCGCGCGGCACACTGGTGCTGAAGTCCACATTTCACGGTGCTGCGCCCGTCGAGACCTGGCCGATCGTGGTGAAAGAAATTACGGTTATCGGTTCGCGCTGCGGGCCGTTTGCCAAGGCCATCGGGTTGCTGCGTTCCGGTAAGATCGATCCGAGGCCGTTGATTACGCAAACGTTCCCACTGGCGGAAGCTTCCACGGCAATCCAAGTCGCACAGCAACCCGGAATAATGAAAATCCTGCTCACCGGCGAGGCGCAGCCTTTCTAGTGGCGAGTCAAAGGCGATTGATGCAGGTTGCGACGCGGGCAGCGCCGAAACCGTTATCGATGTTCACCACCGTTACGTTTGAGGCGCAGCTGTTGAGCATGCCAAGCAATGCGGCTACTCCAGCAAAGCTTGCGCCATAACCCACGCTGGTGGGCACGGCGATTACCGGAACGCTTACCAGACCGCCGACTACGCTGGGCAACGCGCCTTCCATACCTGCCACACAAATGATCACACGCGCTTTGGTGAGTGCTTCGCGATGTTGCAGCAGGCGATGGATGCCGGCGACGCCGACGTCATAGAGACGCTCCACGCGATTGCCCATGATATGCGCGGTGAGCACCGCTTCTTCGGCCACGGGAATATCACTGGTGCCTGCGGAGACTACACAAATCGTGCCTTTGCCAGTGATTTCGCGATTGCGTTCGATGGTGATGGCGCTGGCGAGCTCGTGAAATTTTGCGCCGGCGTTCACGCGTTTTACCGCGGCGAACATCTTCTTCTCCGCCCGCG
>JBEKVU010000386.1:0-4536 GCA_049513775.1 Candidatus Acidiferrum sp. | reverse complement strand
ATCCTCTGGTGGCTCACTCGATATCACAGCCCGGAAAATCATCCTCGCGTCGGTGCGGCGGAACTCCAGCACATCAAGGAAGACCCCGCCGAGCCGATCGAGCAGATTCCCTGGATGTCCCTGTTGGGTTACAGGCAGACGTGGGCCTTCGCCGTCGCCAAATTTCTTACCGATCCAATCTGGTATTTTTATCTTTACTGGCTGCCCAAGTTTTTTGACGAGCGCTATCACCTCGGGCTTAGCCACATTGGCCTGCCGCTTATCGTTGTTTACAACGTGTCGGCAGTAGGAAGCGTCGCGGGCGGATGGCTGCCCACTGCTTTCAGCAGAGCGGGAATGTCGATTGCCAAGGCGCGCATGTTCGCCATGCTCGTTTGCGCCTGCCTCATTCTGCCCATCTTCGTCTCCAGCCGGCTCTCCTCTCTTTGGTCCGCGGTCGCCATTCTCAGCCTTGCCACAGCCGCGCATCAGGGTTGGTCCGCGAATCTGTTTACCACCGCCTCCGATATGTTTCCGCGCAGTTCGGTCGGAGCGGTCGTAGGTATCGGGGGTATGGCTGGCTCGCTGGGCTCCGTCTTATTTTCGCTCAGTACTGGTTGGGTTCTAGAGTCCCATCGCGGCTATGGGCCGTTATTTTGCGTGGCCGCTACTTCTTATCTCGTCGGACTTTTATTTCTGCAGTTACTGGCACCAGGTTTAGGAAGAGCCAACGTGTCCGCGCAAAGCGCCGCGCAACTTGTAAAATGATACTCACCCCATGAGCCTCTACTGCGCACAAGGCGGGCTGCATCGCGAACTCTCTGCAAGCGCCGTGCGCGATTTTTTATTTGCCGCGCTCGAAAAGGTCGGAAGCCGCAAGAAAGTTTTGGCCGTTCCTCCAGACCAAACGCGCGTGGCATCGCGAGCCGGCGACCTGACGCGCAATGTCTGGGAGTATTACCGCGAGGATCTGCGCGCGGTGTTGCCGGCCCTTGGCACGCACAAAGCTATGTCGCCCGAGCGGATTGCCGAAATGTTCGGCAACGTTCCGCTGGCGCTCTTTCATGCCCACCGCTGGCGCGAAGATGTAGAAACTCTGGGCGCCGTCCCGCACGAATTCATCCACGAGCAATCGGAAGGGAAGCTCGACTACGAATGGCCCGCGCAGGTCAATCGCCTGGTCTCGCGCGGTGATTTCGATCTCATCCTATCCATCGGCCAGGTCGTGCCGCATGAAGTTATCGGCATGGCCAACTACAATAAAAATATCCTGGTCGGCACCGGCGGACCGGAAAGCATCAACCGCAGTCATTATCTAGGCGCCGTCTACGGCATGGAGCGCATCATGGGCCGCGCGGATAATCCCGTGCGTCGCGTCCTCAACTACGCAGCCAGCCATTTTCTGCGGCACCTTCCGATTGTTTATGTGCTCACCGTCGTCGGCCGCAATGCCGCTGGAGCGACCGTGGTGCGCGGTCTGTTCGTCGGCGATGACGCGGAGTGTTTCGAAGCTGCGGCAGAGCTGAGTTTCCAGGTGAACTTCTCGCTGCTGCCCAACCCGCTCGAGAAAGTCGTCGTCTATCTCGATCCACACGAATTCCATAGCACCTGGCTGGGCAACAAAGCCATCTACCGCACGCGCATGGCCATGGCCGATGGCGGCGAGTTGCTCGTGCTGGCTCCGGGTGTCGGCGATTTCGGCGAAGATTCGCGCATCGACAAGCTGATCCGCAAGTATGGCTATCACGGGACCCCGGCTACCCTGGCGATGGTGAAGAACAACCCGGACCTCGCCGCCGATTTGAGCGCCGCCGCCCACCTGATTCACGGCTCATCGGAAGGCCGCTTTCGCATTACCTGGTGCCCCGGACATCTGACGCGCGAAGAAGTTGAGGGGGCGGGCTTTGCATACGGTGACCTGAACGAGATGCTGCGGCTCTACGATCCCACAAAGCTGGCCCAAGGCTGGAATCGCGTGGCGAACGGGGACATTTATTTCATCGAGAATCCTGGCTTAGGCCTGTGGGCCTCGCGAGATCGCTTCTAGAAAGCAATCGCGCGCTCCGGAGGGAGCACACAAAATGTCTCCAGTCTTCGACTTGTCCGGCAAAGTAGCGGTGGTCGTCGGAGGCACTTCCGGTATTGGCCGGGCGCTGAGCCTCGGTCTGGCGGAAGCCGGCGCAAATGTAGTCGCTACGGGACGGAACGGGCCCAACGTGGAAGCCGTCGCCACAGAACTCGAAGCTCGTGGACGTGCCACCCTGCGCGTCACCACCGATACCCGCGACACCGCTTCGCTCGAGCGCCTGCTCCGGGCCTGTCTGCAACGTTTCGAAAAAGTTGAAATCCTCTTGAATTGCGCAGGCAAAATCAAACGCGCCCCCACCGTGGACTTTCCGGCGGCCGAATGGAACGACATTCTCGATACCAACCTCACCGGCACGCTCCGCGCTTGCCAGGTCTTCGGAAAGCACATGCTCAGCCGCAACTACGGAAGAATTATCAACATCGCTTCGCTGAACAGTTTTGTGGCCCTGCACGAAGTTGCCGCTTACGCTGCAAGTAAGTCCGGCGTTGCAGCTCTGACGCGCTCCCTGGCCGTTGAATGGTCACGCCACGGCGTGCTCACGAATGCCATCGCTCCCGGAGTATTTCGCACCTCCTTGAATGCGAAACTCCTGGACAATACCCCGCGCGGAAATGAGTTGCTCCTGCGCACCCCCATGGGCAGGTTTGGCCGGGTGGAGGAATTAGTCGGCGCGGCGGTGTTTCTCGCTTCAGACTCCGCATCCTTCGTCACCGGGCAGATTCTCGCTGTCGACGGCGGTTTTCTCGCAAGCGGCGTGAATCAATAGCGAGCGGATTCGGCCCGCTGGGTAAAAACGGCTGTCCATCATTTTTTTGGGTATTCTCGCTAAGGCGAGAAGGGATCCGGTCCGTGGCCGTCCGGGTTAATCCTCCGCGTACCCATCCTCGCCGCAGAACTTGACATCTGCGGTAAAAGAAAGTAAAAGAAATAAATCGAAAGGAATAGAAATGAAAGGCGCGATAAGCGCAGGGAAGAAAAAGGGGCTCGATGCCATCGCGCAAGCTCGCGGGGTGATCGCGGCCGTCGCCATCGATCAGCGCCACGCGCTGCGCACCCTATTTTCGACAGCGATGAAAATGGACGCGGCGCAGGTTCCAACCGAAACGCTCATCCAGTTTAAAGAAGCGGTTAGCCGCATTCTAACACCGCACGCCAGCGCTATTCTTCTGGACCCTGAATATGGCTTGCCAGCCGCGAGCCAGCGCGCTAAGACGGCAGGGCTACTGTTGGCGTACGAGCAAACCGGGTATGACGATCACGTTCCGGGTAGATTGCCAAGGTTGCTGGAGCACTGGTCCGTGCAGCGGTTAAAGGAGCAAGGGGCCAACGGCATCAAGTTGCTCCTGTACTACTCAACCGCCAGCGAAACCTCGATCAACGATCAGAAACATGCATTCGTTGAGCGGGTCGGAGCCGAATGCGCCGCAGCGGACATTCCGTTCTTCCTGGAATTGGTGAGTTACGCGGACGGCATGGATGAAAAAAGCCGGGACTTCGCGCGTGCTAAGCCGGAGATGGTGATCGAAAGCATGCGCGAGTTTTCCGACGTGCGGTACCAGGTGGATGTGCTGAAGGTAGGCGTGCCGGTAAACTTGGCGTTTGTTGAGGGGGCGCCGTCAGCGAAATCCGAGATTTTGTACAGCCGACGGGAGGCCATGCTGCTTTATCGGCGGGCCGCCGAGGCGACGCGCCTGCCCTTCATTTACCTCTCACAAGGGGTAAGCAATCAAACATTCCAATTCGGGCTGAAGCTGGCGATAGAGGCGGGAGCGAAATTCAGCGGCGTGTTATGCGGGCGGGCGACCTGGAAAGAAGGAGTGGCAGTTTTGGTAGACAGGGGCGCGCACGCTTTGGACGATTGGCTCGCAGAAGAGGGAGTTCGAAACATACAGAATGTGAATAGTTGCCTCGGCAGCGCGCGACCGTGGTTCGCAGTGGACCCTCAACCGCATCCGACTGAAAGCCAAGAATGTTTGTCTGCGTAAGCCTGAATCCTGCGGTGGACAAGCGCCTGGATGTCGGCGTTTTGCAGGTTGGCAAAGTAAACCGGGTTGCACGGGCAGAGGGCGCGCCGGGCGGAAAAGCAGCGCACGTGGCCATGGTTCTTAGAACGCTCGGTGCCGATCCGGTGTGGCTCGGATTTGCCGGTCGAGCAGCCGGCGCCGCCTTAGTGGCAGGGCTTCGGGAGCTGCAGATCAACGTAGAGGCCGTGCCGATCGCCGGCGAAACGAGAACGAATCTGGAAATCATCGAGGAAGACGGGAGGGTGACAGAGGTTCTCGAACCTGGACCGGTTATTACCGGAGAAGAGCTGAGCCGGCTTGAGGAGACTTTTCAAACTACCCTGGCAAAGTATCCGGAGCCTACGACGGTCGTGCTCTCGGGAAGTTTGCCGCCCGGGATTCCGACTCACTACTACGCAACGCTGATCGGCATGGCCCATGCGCATCGCAGCCGCGTACTACTGG
>JBEKVU010000385.1:0-4554 GCA_049513775.1 Candidatus Acidiferrum sp. | reverse complement strand
TGCGTCCCGAGCCATCTCTTCGAGAATGTCGGCGGCTTTGCCAGGCTCAAGTTTCTCCACGATTTGCGTGGTCAACCGCTCGTCAAGTTCGGCCAAAACGGCGGCGGCGGTCTCCTCGTCGAGCGAGGCTATGATTCCCTGCCGCTCGGCCGCGGAAAGGTATTCCATGAGTTCGGCGAGATCCGCTGGATGCAGGTTTTCCAGCTTTTCATGGGTGATACGCAGCTTTACGCGGCGCAGCGGGTCGGGCTCGATCAAGTTAACAAACTCCCAGCGAATCGTGCTGTGCGGCAGTCCACGTTGCAATTTGCGAATCACCGCCGGCGAAACCACTCCTTGCAGCAATCGCCGCACCGCTCCCGGCAAGCCGACGTCCACCTGCGTCACCCGCAATTCCATGTTGCCGTTGTTGCGCTGCTCGCTCAGATCTACGTCGTTGACGCGCACCACCTTGCGCCCGCTGGTATCGATGATCTGCTGATCCATCAAATCTTTGCGCACGGCGAGCCAGCCTTCGTTTGGCCGGTAGGCTTCAAGCGCACGCTCGCTGACGCTCAGCTTCATGATGCCGGGTTCGACAGAGGAGATCTGGTCGTGCCGGGCGATCAGCGGCTGGAAGCGTCCGCGCGACAGCAGGTAGTGCGAAAGGCGATTGGATTGTTCCGAGGGTTCGATGAAAAATTCTCGCACTCGTCCCACAAAGTGGCCGTCAACGTCGTAGGTTGCCGATCCCATTAGTTCCGTGGCGTACAGTTCCATGGCGCACTCCTTTCCTAGCGTCCTAGCAGCGACCGGCTGATACAAGCCAAGACCGGCGCTAGAACGCTGCTCGATATTCCTCTGGAAAACAAAAAACCCGCCGCCGGGGACTTGGCTGCGGGTAAGCACCACAAACAGATGGACTTACCTCTAGCCTGGCGCGAAACGAAACCACCCCACGGACTGTGCCAGCACAAACACACGGCGCGCATGTTGCGAATGCGCTCGCGCATTTCGCGGCACCAAGAGTTTCAGCTGGCCGACTTCGCCGAAAAAACCGCCTCTAGGCCCAGGTTCGTGTTCTCTTCTTGCCATCATGGAGAAAAAAATTATTCCGTGGTTAGTGATAAGCCCAGAGCAAAGTAAAGTCAAGAAAAGAATGCCTCTAATGGCGCCAGAGACGACTTTTGGGGGATTTTTGTGCGATTGGATACAGGAATCCAATATGCCTTATGGGCCGGCGCTTTTTGCCGCCGCGAAGAGCATATTGCGCGGCTCGATACCTTGGCGGCGGCACTCTTCGACGTAAACCGCGAGATAACTCTTCGTGATGTGGTCCCGCTTGGAGAATCCGAGTTCTTGTGCGGCGCGGTCGATGGCTTCGCCGGGACCTTCGAGTTCGATAAACGTCCCGACGGGAGTTTCGTCCAGCTCGATCAACAGCCCCTTGGCCCAAGGCTGCGACTTACCGAGTTTGTAGGTGGTGCGGTATTTCTCGTAGCGAAACCAGCCGTCCATGCCTAGGCCTTCAAAGATTTTCGAGAGCATGCCGCCATCGCTGACCTCGAGTTCGAGCTCTTCCCGCACTTTGTACTTGCTGGTGAGCCGCCCGTCCGCCGAAACCTCGTCTTCTCCTGTGGGACGCTTGAAGGTGGCCACGAAACGCTGCCGCCACGCGACGTCGTTTTTCTTCCTGGACTCGTTTGCGCCACGCCCTTTTCCAACACGTTTGGGCGGCGTTTTCTTGCTCTTTGGCTCCAACGTCTCGGTGCGGATGCGCAGTAATTGTCCCTTCTTGGCCAACGCGCCGTCGGCACTGTCGAATATGACGTTCATCTCGTGCACGCGCGGCGAATCAGCGGACACGGGCACGGCCTTGAGGCGTTTCAACGCGCGTTGAAATGCCTGCTCGTCCGTGACTTTAAGCTTGATTTCGGTTTCTTGCCCCACCGCTTCTCCCTGCCGTCGGCGAGGGATTGTTTTGTCCCGCCCGCGACTTCCGTTAGTATAACCAACGCACGCATTTCGCACCGTGCCGCGGCGACCCAGCGCCAGACGCGATGCCGGGATCGGGCCCGACGCCTCAAGCAAATTTCATGACCAACCAGAATGCTAAACTCGCTGCACGAGTTGATTCATTGCCGAAGGACGAGGCAAATTCCGCGCCACCCAGCTCCGGACCCGCGGCCGCGACGCCGCCAATGGCTAAGCGCACACCCGTTGAACACGTCATTCACGGCGACCCGCGCATCGACAACTACGGCTGGCTGCAGGAGAAGGGCGCTCCGGAAGTCCTAGAGTACTTAAACGCGGAGAACGCTTACACCGACGCGGTACTGCGCTCCACGGAAAAGCTTCAAGAACAGCTCTATCAAGAGATGCTGGGGCGGATTTTACAGACCGACCTTTCGGTGCCGTACCGCTTGCGCGGTTGTGACTATTTCACGCGGACGGAACAAGGTAAGCAGTATCCGGTGTATGCGCGCCGAGCGGTAAAGAAACCAGACGCGCCGGAAGAAGTGTTGCTCGATTTGAATGCTTTGGCCGAGGGGCATTCGTTTCTTGGGCTGGATTCGTTCGACGTTAGCGATGACAACGGATTGCTGGCGTATTCGCTGGATGTGACCGGCTTCCGCCAGTACACCCTGCAGGTAAAGAGTTTGCGCACCGGGGAGACCTTGCCCGACCGTCTCGAGCGCGTAACGAGCACTGCGTGGGCGGCGGACAATCACACGCTTTTCTATACCGTGGAGCATGAAACCACCAAGCGTTCGCATCGCTTGTACCGACATTTGGTGGGCGCGGAGCAACCGGATGTACTGCTCTATGACGAACGCGACGAGCGGTTTCGCATCGAGATTGAACGCACGCGCAGCGGAGCGTATTTGATTTTGACGTGCGCCAGTCACACCACCAGCGAAGCACGCTTTCTTCCGGCGGACGATCCGCAAGGAAATTTCACGCTCATTGCGCCGCGCGCAGACGACCACGAATATTACGTCGACCATCATCCCGCCGGTTCAACCGGTCCGCGTGGCGGAGTATTCTATATTCGCACGAATTCCGGCGGGCGAACGTTTCGCTTCATGGAGGCGCGGGTAGAAAACCCGTCCCGCGAAAATTGGCGGGAGCTGATTCCCAATCGTCCGGGAGTGATGATCGCCGCGGTCGATGTGTTCGCCACGCATTTGGCGCTGCTCGAACGCGAAAATGGATTGCCGCACATCCGCGTTATTCCTTTGCCCGCGGCGGATTTGCTAAAGAATTCTTACCGGCTGGAGTTCTCCGAGCCCGCCTACAACACCTCCTGCGGGGCAAACCCGGAGTTTCATACCGGGCATCTGCGCTTTACCTACGAATCGTTTATCACGCCGCGCTCGGTTTTTGATTTTGACCTGCACACGCGCGAGCGAACCCTGCGCAAGCAGCAACCGGTTCTCGGCGGCTACGAGCCGGGCAAGTATGTCAGCGAACGCATTCATGCCCCGGCGGCGGATGGCACGCTAGTTCCCCTCTCTCTCGTGTATCGCCGTGAGGTCAGAACGAGTTCCGCCCCACTGCTGCTTTATGGGTACGGCAGCTACGGCATTTCGATTCCCATCGGATTCAATTCCAACCGGCTGAGCCTGCTGGATCGCGGGGTGATCGTTGCCATGGCGCACATCCGCGGCGGGGGCGAACTCGGCAAGCCGTGGCATGACGCCGGGCGCATGCACAAAAAGCGGAACACCTTTACCGACTTCATCTCGGCCGCGGAATTTCTGATCGCGCAAGGGTACACCTCGTCGCCGCAACTCGTTATCGAAGGCGGCAGCGCCGGTGGACTGCTGATGGGCGCGGTGACGAATATGCGCCCCGATCTTTTTCGGCTGGTAATCAGTCACGTGCCCTTTGTCGACGTGCTGAATACCATGCTGGACGCTACCCTTCCGCTGACCGTCGGGGAGTATGAAGAGTGGGGCAATCCCATGGTGGCGGACGATTATTTTTATATGAAGACGTACTGCCCGTATACGAATCTGGCTGCGCGCGAATATCCGGCGATGCTGCTGAAGACCGGGCTCAATGACAGCCAGGTGATGTATTGGGAGCCGGCGAAATATGCGGCGAAATTGCGCACGTTGAAAACGGATCGGAATTTGCTGCTGCTGAAGACGAACATGGGCGCGGGGCATGGCGGAGCGTCCGGGCGGTATGACTATTTGCGGGAGATTGCGCTGGACTATGCGTTTTTGTTGACGCAGTTGGGGATTGCGTCTTGATGCTGAGGCCTGCGATACGGGAATCTCAAGGCAGAGTTCGCAGAGGGCACAGAGAAGAGCTGGATGATTGAAGCAACTACACCTTTGATGCAGCAGTATCAGGCGGTGAAGGCGCGCTATCCACACGCGTTGCTGCTCTTTCGGCTGGGGGATTTTTACGAGCTCTTTTATGAGGATGCGATTATTGCCGCGCGCGAACTGCAGATTACGCTGACTTCGCGCAATCGCGAGAAGGGCCAGCCGATTCCCATGTGCGGCGTGCCGTATCACGCGGCGGAGGGGTACATTGCGCGGCTGATTCGCGCGGGCTTCA
>JBEKVU010000384.1:0-5041 GCA_049513775.1 Candidatus Acidiferrum sp. | reverse complement strand
TGTCGCAATACGTCCCGCTCTCAACCTACGAGTTCAACGACGAGAACGCCCCGCAGGATTTTCTGCCCCCGGCATCGTTCCCGTACGCCGCGGCCCACGCTTCGGAAATTCAATACATCTTCAATCTGCCCGTCACCGTGCCCCGCCCGCCCCTCAACCCCCAACAGCTGCAACTTTCGAGCACCATGCAGCACTATTGGACCAACTTCGCCAAATTCGGTACGCCAAACAGCCCCGGCGCACCCTTTTGGGCACCCTACTATCCGTCGGCAAGCGATTTCCAATCGCTGATCCCTCCAACTCCCGTGCAAGAAACAAACTTCGCCACGGCACACAATTGCGCCTTTTGGGCAGCCCTGCTAGGAGCGCAGTAGGGACCGCAAACCGAACCACGTCACGCGTGAGCGGCGCTGCGCACCGGCGCAATTCAGTCGAAATACGCCGGTGTGCGCGTCGCGCTCGGCCGCACACGTAAAATGCTGTTGCAGCACACGTGGCGATTTAGGGCAACTTGCTCCACGTAAAAAACTGCTAAAGCGCTGTAGAGTTTCCCAGAAAGCATTTCTGAGATCCCCTCCGAGCACTTTGGCACGGGGGGCTTTTTGTTTCTGCCCCTCCCGCCGCCCTGAATCATCATCACTGCTACAGCATTGGCGCGAAGAGTGCCTTGATTCTCGTTGGTTCAGGGGAAATGTATGACTGACTGTTATGCGCTTCGCTGTCGTGAGTGCGGCAAGACCTGGGGCAACGCTCCGCGCTCGTTCTGTGACGACTGTTTCGCCTCGCTGGAAGTCTCCTTCGACTACGACGCTCTTAAAAAGACCGCCCGCCGCGAAAATCTCGCTTCCCGTCCCTTCGATATGTGGCGTTACAGAGAATTTCTGCCGCTTCCTGAAGATTTCACACCGCCCAACTCCGTAGGCGGCACGCCGCTGGTCCGCGCCCGTCACCTCGGCAAACGCTGGGGCGTGAACAATCTCTATGTCAAGAACGACGCAGTGTGTTTCCCAACCCTCTCCTTCAAAGACCGCGTCGTAGCCGTAGCCCTCGCCGCCGCGCGCCGCTTCAATTTCCAAACGGTAGGCTGCTCCTCCACCGGCAACCTGGCCAACGCCGTCGCCGCCCAGTCGGCCCAGCAAGGTTTCGACGCCTGCGTCTTCATCCCCGCCGATCTCGAACCCGCCAAAGTTCTAAACACCGCCGTCTACGGCGCACGCATCGTCCGCATCTTGGGCAATTATGACCACGTCAACCGCCTCTGCGCGCAGATCGCCGACCGCTTCCAATGGGGTTTGGTCAACGTCAATCTCCGCCCTTACTATGCCGAAGGCTCCAAAACTCACGGCTTTGAAATCGCCGAACAACTCGGCTGGCGCTTACCAGATAACGTAGTCGTCCCCATGGCCGGCGGTTCACTCATCGGTAAAATCGCCAAAGCCTTCCGCGAACTAATCACTTTGGGCTGGGTCGCACCAAAGCCGGTGAAATTTTTCGGCGCCCAAGCCACCGGCTGCTCGCCCATCTCGGACGGCGTCAAACGCAATCTCGCTCGGTTCGAGCCGCAAAAGCCGCAGACTATCGCGCGCTCCTTGGCCATCGGCAATCCCGCCGACGGCCCTTACGCCATGAAACTAATCCGCGAGTCCGGCGGCTGGGCCGAGGACATCTCCGACCCAGAAATCATCACCGCCATCAAAGAACTAGCCGAAGCCGAAGGCATCTTCGCCGAAACCGCAGGCGGCGTAACCGCGGGCGTAACCCAAAAACTCCTCGCGCAAGGCCGCATCCAGCGCCACGAAACCACGGTGGTCTGCATCACCGGCAACGGCCTCAAGACCACCGACGCCCTGGTCGCCGAATACCCGCTCTCTGAACCTATTCCGCCGCGCCTTGAAGCCTTTGAAGCGCTGCTCGATCAACAACTCGCCGTTCCAGTCGCCGCAGGAAAAGGAGCTTGAATAGAATGTCCATCAGCATCGAAATTCCCACCGCCTTCCGCCGCTTCACCGAAGGCGCACCAAAAATTGATTGTTCCGCGCAAACCGTAGCCGCCGCGCTCAACGAACTCACCACGCGCTTCCCCGCCCTGAGCCGCCACGTTCGCGACGACTCCGGCCAAATCCGCCAATTTTTGAATATTTATCTCAACGACGAAGACATCCGCTTCCTCAGCGGCGAATCCTCCCCGCTCAAGGAAGGCGACCGCGTCCTACTCGTCCCGTCTATCGCCGGCGGCTCATATTAAAACAGCGCCCGGCCGAGGTTCGACAACCTCATCAACGCCCGCGTCCGATTGCAAAAAGGAATCGTGGCTTCCGATGAAATGCGGAAATTCCAGGAAGCCGCAAACCGCGGCACGAGAACTACGTCCCGGCTCGAAGCTCCTAGCAGCACCAATCCCATTTTTCCCGCTGAATCCCTTTACGTGCGGGCATACCGTCGCGACAGCCTCAGCCGCTTAGTCAACGACTCCTTCAACGAACTATTTCCCGTGACTGATTAAGACCACGACGTAACTCCGATTCGCCGCGGGATTTCTGTTTCGCATTCTGGCGCTGCAACAACTCGCGTTGCGGCCACCGCGGCTAAGGCAGTCGCAGCACCGCAATCCGCACCCGCGCCAGCGTGGTCACATCGAGGACATGATCCCCATTTAAGTTCCCTCCCTGGCTGTTGACAATAAAATAAAACGAATCCCCACGAATCGCTCCCGTCGTGGGCTGGTCCATATACGCACTGCGGTTTTCCAGCGCGGTGGCTTTCGTCACGCGCGATCTGTCCGCGGACAGCCGAAACGCCGCAATCCGCGGCGAACCTATTCCGTTTTGCACCCCGATCAAACTGCCCTTATACCAGTAGAGTCCGTCGATTCCCGCCAAGGTATTATGCCCACCAGCATCCACCTCGGCGCTCTGGCCGTCGCGCAGCTCCACCTTCACCACACCGAAATCATCGGCCACAAACATCTGCTGTTCGTCGTCACTCACCGCAATGCCGTTCGGCCCCGAAAGCTCGCGGTAAACGGCAAGCGTGTTAAACGCATGCGCCTTGGGGTCAAACCGCAAAACCTGATTGCTCACGCTGTCCGTCAAGAAGACCATCCCGTTTTTCATCACTACCAAATCATTAAAGCCGTGTTTTGCGGTATCGCGCGGCGCAAACCGCCCCAACAAATAGCCTGAGCCATCGAAGTGCAGCAACTCAGACCGATCGACCGCGTCATCCCACGAATCCGCCCATATCGTTCCATCGTTCGGATCCACGCGAATTCCCAAAATCGGCAGCAGCCGCTCTCGTCCAGCTGGAACGAACTCAGAAAATCTTCCTTCCGCCGAGATTTTTACGATCTTGCGCCGCAACAAACTGCTTAAGTAAAAGACGTTTCGCTGTGCGTCGTACGCCAGCCCCTCCGGTATTAAATCCTTCTCTTCCGAGACGAACGCGCCTCGCGCGTGCGCCTCAACCGGAAAATCGCGGTGCACCCCGGCCACCAGGTCGTCGAATTCCTTGTCCCCCTTCAATATTTTCAAACCCGCGCTGCCCGCCGGATCGAAACCCTCGTGCAGCGCCAGGCATTCCTTCAGTAGCTTCAGCGCTTCCAGCGTCTCTCCCAAGTGTTGTTTGGCGGCCGCCAGAAAATACAGCGCCGCGCCCCGGTCCGGAATTTGCGGCAACCGTTTCTCTACATCCGCAATCTTTGCTTGCACCCCGTCGGCGTCCGCCGGAGCGCCGCGCGTCGTCGCCGGCTCCTCCAGTTGCGCACGAACAGCAGGCACAAAAATTCCGCCGCACCACGCCACCAAAACAAACGCCGCCAGCCAGTTCCCCGTCATCGCCGGTTCTCTGACCGCATACTAGCTGAAACTCAGCCCTGTTTCGAGGTAAGCTCGTCAGCAAGACTCTGTCAGGAGGCCCAGCGATGGCCGAACCAAGCTACGAGGAACTAAAAGCCCAGCTCGAGGCATTAAAAAAGCAATCCACAGGCAAGCGCAGCGGAGCCCTCGAATTTCGCGTCGGCGAAAAAGGCGGCGTCAGTGTCTACGGCCTCGGCCGCTTCCCTGTCACGCTCTATTATGAACAATGGATTCGCTTGCTCGATATTTCCGCCGACCTCCGCGCCTTCCTCGAAGAAAACAAATCCGCCGGCAAATTAAAACTAAAAGAAACCTAGCCCTTCTTGAAGACCTCTGTAGTGAGGCAGCATGCTGCGCGCATTTCGGCAGGTCCAACCGGAAAGCCAAACGTTATAGCGGCGGTCTTCAAACCCGTCCTTTAGCTTCAGCCGCCGCCTTTGTAGCGACCGCCTTCTCAGGCGGCCGCTTTTCTTCGCCCCTGCCTCCTGACGCCCGCTCCATGAGACGGTCCTGCCGAGGCAAAAAACTTCCTCTCCTCTTGCAACTTTTGTGCCGAATATGGTTTCAATAGGTGTGGGCACACCGAGTGGGATCCAAAAAAAAACGGGAGCCCCGGAACCAACGGGCCGCATCTAATTGGATAGCGTGCCCGTCGGGAGGCTACGAAATGCGTTATCTCAAATATTTTGCTCTAGTTGGTATTTGCCTTGGCTTTATGCTTTTGGCGCCGTCCCACGCCAATGCTCAGTTTGCCGTCGGTGTCGGCGTCGGTGGCGGCTATTACGGCGCAGCGCCGGTCTGCGAGTACGGTTACTATGGCTATTACCCGTACGCTTGCGCACCTTACGGCTACTACGGTCCTGATTACTTCGTCGGCGGCCTCTTCATCGGCGCCGGCCCCTGGTTCCGTGGTTGGGGCTTCCGTGGCGGTGGCTACTACGGCGGGTACGGTCGCGGATTCTACGGACGCGGCGGTAGCGGCTACGGCCGTGGATTTTCTGGTAACCGCGGTGGATTTGCAGGACGCGGCGGTAGCGGCTTTGCCCGCGGCGGAGTTGGCAGCGTGCGTGGTGGAGGCGCCTTCCACGGCGGTGGGGGCGGCGCGCACTTCAGCGGCGGTGGTGGATTCCACGGCGGCGGCGGTGGTGGGTTCCACGGCGGTGGCGGACACGGTGGCGGCGGTCATC
>JBEKVU010000383.1:0-4593 GCA_049513775.1 Candidatus Acidiferrum sp. | reverse complement strand
CGACCGCTTTTGGGCATTCCCAAGAGCCGTTCGACGAAAGGGATGGGCTACCTGGCCAAGGGATTTCTGCGATTGCAGGACGCGACCGGCGACAAATCGTGGGGTGAGAAAGCGCAATCCTCGCTGGAGTGGTTGATCGAAAATAAATCGAAGGGCAACTATACCGGAGCGTGTTGGGGCAACCATTTCGACTATCAGTCGCGCGGGTTTTATCTTCCCAAGGGAGTGCCGACGATCGTTTGGACCTCGTTGATCGGCCACGCGTTTTTGGATGGCTACGATCACTTCCGCGATGAGAAGTACCTGCAGGTGGCGGTGAGCGCCTGCGAGCATATTTTGCATGATCTGGCGCGGGGACCGGAAAGCAACGGCGGCCTGTGCATCAGCTATATTCCGACGGGCGTCAATTACATTCACAACGCCAATACGCTTGGCGGCAGCCTGCTGGCGCGGACGTATTCGCACACGCGCAACGAGGCGTATCTCTCGCTGGCGCAGAAGGCCATGCGCTACACCGCGAATTATCAGCGCCCCGATGGCTCGTGGTATTACGGCGAAGCGCCGGAAGTTCACTGGGTTGACAATTTCCACACTGCATACGTTCTGGATTGCTTCAAATACTATATAATGTCGACTGGCGACGCTGGCTTTCAGGAAAAACTCACGACCGGATACAAGTTCTGGAAAGCTACTTTTTTTCTGCCTGATGGAACTCCCAGGTATTATGACTACAAGACTCTGCCGATCGACATTCAATGCTCCTCGCAAGCCATCGACACGCTGGTATTCTTTCGCGATGAAGACCCCGACAGCCTGGCGCTGGCGCTGAATGTCGCGAACTGGACCATCAACCATATGCAGGACCGCACCGGCTATTTCTATTACCGCCGGTATGCTTCCGGAATCGTCAACAAGACCCCGACGCTGCACTGGGGGCAGGCGACCATGCTGTGTGCGCTTGCCGCGCTGTACAAAGCCCTTTAACGCAGAGACGGCCCCATCGTGAAGAAAAAAGTCCTGATTATTGTGGAGAACATGCCTGTGCCCTTCGACACGCGCGTGTGGGGAGAAGCTGTGTCTTTACAGAAGGCGGGCTACGAGGTCAGCGTCTTGTGCCCGCGGCGCAAAGGCAACGCGCTGCCCTACGAGGTTTTGGAAGGCGTGCACATCTTCCGCCACCCGACGCCGCATGAGGGCAACAGTCCCGCCGGATATATCTACGAGTACGGGTCGGCGTTGTTCTGGGAGTTTTTGTACGCCCTGCGGATCTTTTTCGGCCGTGGCTTTCATGTGATTCAGGGCTGCAATCCTCCCGATGATATTTTTTTGGTGGCCGCGCCTTTTAAGTTGCTCGGCGTCAAATACATCTTCGACCATCATGACGCTTGCCCGGAGCTGTACGTTTCGAAATACGAAAAACAGGGGCTCTTTTACAAGATTCAGGTGTGGCTCGAGAAGATGACCTACTGGTTCAGCGACGTGGTGATGGCCACGAACTGCAGTTATAAGGAGCTCGCGGTTAACCGAGGGCGTTTGAAGCCGGACGATGTTTTCGTAGTTCGCAATGGGCCAGACCTGCAAACATTCCGGCCAGTTCCGCCCGTTCCCGCGCTGAAATACGGCAAGCCCTATCTGGTCGGCTACGTGGGAAATATGAGCGAGCAGGAGGGACTAGATATTCTTCTGGACGTCGCGCTGCACCTGAAGAACTCCGGACGGCGGGATATTCATTTCACGTGCATTGGGGGCGGCCCGGGATTGCCGCTGCTTCGGCAGATGGTCCTCGACAAAAAACTCGAGGATACGGTGAATTTTACTGGACGAATTCCTTTCGCCGACCTGCTGAACATCCTGTCCACGGCCGATGTCTGCGTAAATCCAGATAAACCATGCGAAATGAACGATATATCCACCATGATTAAGATCATGGAATATATGGCCCTTGGTAAACCTATCGTGCAATTTGACCTGAAAGAGGGTAGATTTAGCGCGCAAGACGCAGCACTGTACGCTGACCCGAGTAACCGCGTGCAAGACTTCGCCGATAAAATACTCTGGCTCGTCGGGCATCCCGAGGATCGGAAAAAGATGGGCGAATTTGGACGTCGCAGGGTCGAGCAGCAGCTTGCTTGGGAGCATTCGGTTCCGCAGCTTCTCGCCGCCTACGCGAGAGCGTTCAGCAAGCGCGCTCCCTAATGAAGGCGCTGCGCCCGATATGCGCGTAATCAGCATCTAACCGGCGGCCGTTGAGCCTACTTTTTTGGCTATTCACAACATAAATCCGCTCTCGGACCGCCGTTGGGACGCGCTGATTTCCCAACACCCGAAGGCCTCGGCCTTTCATCAGCGAGGCTGGCTCGAGGCATTAGCGCGTACTTACGGTTACGAGCCGGTGGTTTTCACCACTTCACCCCCTGGCGCCGCGTTGCAAAACGGACTGCTCTACTGCCGTGTTAACAGTTGGTTAACCGGGAAACGCTTGGTCTCCTTGCCGTTCTCGGATCACAACGAGCCGATCTGCGACGGTCCGGAAGATCTGTGCGCCCTGGTTGCCTATTCACAAGAATCCTTGTCGCAGCGGCACTGGCAATACGTGGAGCTTCGTCCGACCAGCGATGAATTTGGCAAGATTGGTGAGCCGCTCGGCTTTTGCCCCGTGGGCCGCTACTTTCTACACGTGTTAAATCTACGGCCAGAACTCGACGAAATCTTCCGCGGACTTCACAAGGATTCCGTGCAGCGGCGCGTTAGACGCGCCGAGCGTGCCGGGGTGGTTGAAAAATGCGGCAGCTCTGACGAATTATTGAGCGACTTCTATGCGCTCCTGGTGAAAACGCGGAGCCGCCATAGCTTGCCGCCTCCGCCGCGTAGCTGGTTTCAGAATTTGATCTTGTGCCACGATAAGGCGCTTGAGATTCGTGTTGCCTACCAAGACAACCGGCCAATCGCTGCCATTCTTACTTTGCGCTTCAGGGATACGGCGTACTTCAAGTATGGATGCTCCGACGCCGAATTCAATAAGCTTGGGGCGACACCGTGGCTTTTGTGGCGCGCCATAGTCGCCGCTAAATCCAGCGGTGCATTAGAATTTGATCTTGGGCGTACCGAAGAAGACAACAAGGGACTTCTGGCGTTCAAGAATCACTGGGTGCCGAACAACAAGCGATTGACCTACTGGAGATATCCCGGTGTGTCGTCTCTGGATCTAGCCCGCGGATGGAAGCTTAGGATGGCGAAGCACGTGTTTTCGCAAATGTCGGGCAGATTGCTCCAGTTGACCGGCAATCTGGTCTATCGCCATATCGGCTAAATTGGCGCCGATCCGCGAATGCATTGGGTCAGGAAACGTGACACTCTTCCGCTTGCGAAGGGGATGGGTAATACTGAGAAAACAATTTCTTTGGGAGCAACAAAAATAAGGATTTCACTTCCACAGATGATAGAGCAATAATGACTTAGGGGCGGCACGCGTTGGTACCAAGCGTGCTGCTAAGCGCTGATACTGCAGGTCCATTTATGCTTAATCGGGCGCTCCTAGAGCGCTACAAATGTGCCGAAAACTTGGCTGATTTCGCCCTAAGCGGCGAGCTGTCGCGCGACGCGGGCTATTTCAGATTTGGGTCGAGTACCGTCTGCTTCGGCCAGAGTACCGCGGGCACCCGTAGCCTGAATCCTTCGCCCGGATTATACGACGCTCAAGGAGACGTAAAAATCTCCGACTCGCACGTTGGCCTGCCGTTTGATCCCAACACAATCATCGACAATCTTCGGCTCGAACGCTACGCCGTAGATCATAACCTGAACGGGACGCAGCCCATGCCGCGAAAGGCGCTGCGCTTCGCATACTATTCTCTGCGCCCCTTATTCCCGGTTGAAGTGCGGCGGCATATTCAGAGGGTCTATCTCCGCGGATGGGATCGGCGCGCATTCCCGCAGTGGCCGGTGGACTCGAGCGTCGAAAACATCCTCGAGCGATGCCTCGCCGCCGCAATGAATTCGCGGGGCTTGACGGAAGTTCCTTTCATCTGGTTCTGGCCCGAAGGCAAATCCGGCTGTGCGCTGATGACGCACGACGTCGAGACGACCTTGGGGCGCGATTTTTGCTCGAAGCTAATGGATATTAACGACGAATATGGCATCAAGGCTTCGTTCCAGGTGGTTCCGGAAAAGCGCTATGAGGTGCCCGAATCGTATTTGAGCAGCATGCGGGATCGCGGCTTTGAGATTGCCGTGCAGGATCTGAATCACGACGGGCATCTCTACTCGAAACGTGACGAGTTTAAGCGCCGCGCGGCGTTAATCCGTAAATACAGCAAGCAATACGGATCGACCGGATTTCGCGCCGCAATTTTGTATCGCAACTTGGATTGGCTGCCGGAACTGGATTTCAGCTACGACATGTCCGTGCCGAACGTGGCACACCTTGATCCGCAGTCCGGCGGGTGCTGCACCTTGTTCCCCTACTTCATCGGCAAGACTCTTGAGATTCCGGTGACCACCACGCAAGACTACTCGCTGTTTCACATTATCGGCGATTACACGCTGGACCTTTGGAAGAAACAGGCCGCACTAATTTTGGGAAAACATGGCTTG
>JBEKVU010000382.1:0-4596 GCA_049513775.1 Candidatus Acidiferrum sp. | reverse complement strand
CGTCATACGATTTGTGGCGCGCCGGTCTCCCGCGCACATTCTCGGCCCACATATCCCGCTCGGCCGACGCGATGTGCCGCAGCAACCCGCCCAGCGTGAATTTTCCCTCCGCGTAAGCCCAGTCGAGCTTATCCGGCGGAATGTACTTTGCCACGCGCAACGTCCTTTCACGCACATTGTCGAAATAACGCAAGAATGGCTGAACGGTCAGAATTTCCATAAGGCTCTCATAGCGGCCCGACAGCGCGATTCCACGGTTAGGACATTCCGAGCACCGCGAGGAATCTGCTTTCTGCCCGACCACCCAAACGCATCCTCCGGCGCAGTCTACCGCAACAATTGCCGCGCCCGCGAAGCAAAAATCGCCGCCACCACGTACAACACCGCCAGCAACGTATATCCCGCCGTCAAATTAATCCGCTCCGCAATCACTCCCAACCCCACGCTCATCAACAGCTGAATAATGGTCGTCAAGATCGCCATCGCCGATTGCGTCCGCCCCATAAATTGATGCGGCACGAGCGACATCAGCGAAGACTGCGCCACCACCCCGCCCAGCGACCGGCACAAACCAAACACAAACTGCAGCGTAGCCGCACCCACCAGAAACGCCACATAGGGCGTAGCCATGTGCCCTACAGCAAGCAGGCTCAGCGCCGCCACATAAATCGGCATGCGCACGCGCTGGGACAGCTGGCTCGCAATCAATCCTCCCGTTACAGCACCGAAAGCCCATCCCGCCTCCACAAATCCCAACCCGCGCGCGCCCGCGTGCAGCACATCGTTCACCAGCGCCACGAGCACCACGTTGGCGCTCACCACTCCCGCCATCATGATCGCGTGCGTGATGCCCAGTGCGCGCACCACCGGTTGCCGCTTTAAGTATTCGACGCCCTCTTTGAAATCCTTGTACATCGCCAGCGACAATCCGGCTTCCGCAATCTCCGGATTCGCCCCGCTCTCCAGCGCCTCCGCGGTGGCCTCCGTTGCCTCCGAGTACACGCGGTTGGTTTTCGCAAAGCCGCGCGGCGAAACATACCCGCTGCGCACCTGATACAAGCAATACGCCGAAACAAAATACGTAGCGCCGTCGATGGCCAGAATCCCCCAGATCCCCGCGCGGTCGTAGAAAAATCCCACCACGGACCCGGCGATCAGCATGCCGCTCTGCACGCCCACCAGCACCGCCGCGTTTGCTCCGGTAAACTGGCTCGGCGGAATCACTTCCTGCACCAGCGAATTCACGTTGGCCCAATACATCGCCGAGCCCGTGCCGGTAATCAGCGTCATGGCGTACAGGTGCCACAGTTGCAGGTGCCCGCGCCACGCGATGTATGCGGTCGCTAGCACCACCACGCCGCGCGCCAGGTCGAGCAGCACACCCAGATACCGCCGGTCAAAGCGGTCGATCAGCACGCCACCCACAAAAGGAATGAACAGCCCCGGCAGCGTCACCACGATCACTTGCAGGCTGACTTTGACCGTTGAATGCGTGGCGGCCAGGATGTACCAGCTCACCCCGGCAAAATTCATGCCGCTGCCGAAAAGCGATACCAGCATCGCGAAAAAGAAATAACGAAAGCCGCGCTGCGCCCAGATCAGCTTCCAATCGACAGGATTTGCTACCGCGGTGGCCATCGGACCCTTTAGTTTACTATTGCTTGCGCATCGCCCCGGGTTCTTACCCGCGGGCGACGCGAAAGAGAACCTTTGCGGAAAAGAACCAGCGCGAAAAAATCAAAACTACGAACCAAGGAAAAAGGGCCCTATGGGAAACGAAATCACATGCACGGTGAAGTTTGGCAAGCAACGTTCGGAGGGCAAGGCTCTGCTTGAAACCAACGAACTGATCTTTCGCGGAGACTTTCGCCTCCGCATTCCCTTCGCGGCCATGAAATCTGTCGAAGCTGTAAAGGGCGAATTGCGCGTGCACGGCCCGGACGGGCTGGCCGTTTTCGACTTAGGAGAGAACGCCGCGAAATGGCACGAAAAAATTCGCCATCCCAAATCGCGGATCGAAAAGCTCGGCGTTAAGCCCGATGCGCGGGTCGCTGTGCTCGGCAAGTTTGACGAAGACTTTCTCCGCGAGCTCTCGGAACTCAGCGACAACGTCGATACCGCGGCGGTCGGCGACGACGCCGAATGGATTTTCTTCGCCGCACCCTCGAAGAAAGAGCTAGCCGGCGTTCGGAAGCACGCCAAGAAAATGGCCGGCAGCGTGGCGCTGTGGGTCGTCTATCCCAAAGGCCAAAAAGACATTCGCGAAAGCGATGTGCTCGCCATGGGCCGCGACGCCGGCCTAAAAGACGTTAAAGTGGTGGGATTCTCGCCCACCCATACTGCGCTGAAGTTTGTAATTCCGCTCGCAGACCGCTGAGACTTTTCCGTGGTTCAGGACCGCGTCTGGAACGCCAGAAAACCTTTCGCGTGTCGGAACCTCACGTTCCTGTTTATGATTGCGGAATGAGCGAATTGCTCGATGTCCGCGGGCTGACCGTGCAACTCCCGACGCCGCGCGGATGGGTTCGTCCGGTCAACGACGTTTCCTTGCACATCGCCCAAGGAGAAACGCTGGGCTTGGTTGGCGAGTCCGGCAGCGGGAAAACCATGCTGTCATTGGCGCTGATGGGTCTGCTTCCCTCAGGAGCCCGCGTGAGCGGCGAAGCGTGGCTGGCGCAGACCGCCGCCGCGGATAGTGATGGAACCTTCGCAGGCGAAGCTGCACCCGGCAAGTCCGCTTCAGCCGCGGCTGGCGCGCGACAAAATCTTGTCGGTCTCCGGGAAAAGGATTGGCGCGCGGTACGCGGGGGCGAAATCGCTATGGTCTTTCAAGAGCCGATGACCTCGCTCAACCCGGTCATGCCCGTCGGCGTGCAAATCGCTGAAGCCATTCGTGCCCACGCCCGGCACCTTTCGCATAGCTCCGTGCAGCAGCAAGCCGTCGCTGCACTGCATCGCGCGTCCGTGCCAGAAGCCGAAGCGCGCGCCAAGCAGTTTCCCCATCAGCTTTCCGGCGGTTTGCGGCAACGCGTAATGATCGCCATGGCCCTTGCGGCCGGCCCGCGACTCTTGATTGCCGATGAGCCAACCACCGCGCTCGACGTCACCGTCCAAAAGCAAGTGCTGGCACTGCTCGACCAATTGCGCCGCGAAATGCGCCTGGGCATGCTGTTCATCACCCACGATCTCGGAGTCGTCGCGCAAGTCGCCGACCGCGTCGCGGTCATGTACACCGGCCGCATCGTGGAGCAGGGCCGAGTGCGCGACGTTCTGACTCGTCCGAGCCACCCCTATACCAAGGGCCTCCTCGCCGCTTCCCCCACACTCGAGCGCGGCAAACTTGAGCCGATTCCGGGCACGGTCCCGCAACTTAACGCCCTCCCGCCGGGCTGCACGTTTGCTCCGCGCTGCCCCTGGCGGCGCGAAGATTGCGTCGCCTCTGTCCCGGTGTTGAAGAGAATTGCGGTAGAGACTTCTGCTGCGGCCGCCGAACATTCAGCCAGGTGCGTGCTCGTGTGACAACATCGCGGAACATGACCAGCCAACAAATCCTGCTAGAAGCCGTCGACCTCTGCAAAGATTTCCATCGCGCAGGCGGAGCCTTCGCCGACAACCGCTCGCAAAACAAATTCACCGCCGTAGACGGCGTCAGCTTCCAGATCGTCTCCGGAGAAACCTTCGCCATCGTGGGCGAAAGCGGCTGCGGCAAAACAACACTAGCCCGTATGTTGCTGCGCCTGGTCGAGCCAGACGCTGGAAAAATTATCTTCGCTGGCCGCGAACTCACCGCACTCAGCAGCCAAGAAATGCGCGCCGAGCGCCGCCACCTCCAGATGGTCTTCCAGGATCCCTACGCCTCGCTCAACCCCCGCATGCGCATTGGCGAAATAGTTGCCGAGCCGCTAGCCATTCACGAAGCAAAACTGACCGCCACCGAGCGCCGCGGGCGCGCTACAGCCATGTTGCGTCGCGTCGGTCTAAGCGAAGAATCCGCCGCCCGTTACCCGCATGAGTTTTCCGGTGGCCAGCGCCAGCGCATCGGCATCGCCCGCGCTCTGATCCTCCGTCCGAGACTAGTCGTCGCGGATGAACCTGTCTCCGCCCTAGACGTGAGCGTTGGCGCCCAGATGCTGGTGCTCCTGCGCGAACTGCAGCAGGAATTCGGTCTAACCTATCTCCTCATCTCCCACAGCCTCCCGGTCGTAGCCCAGGTCGCGACCCGCATCGCCGTGATGCGCGCCGGTAAATTCGTCGAACTCGGCGAAGCCGAGCAAATCCTCCGCCACCCGCAACACGCTTACACCAAAGAACTTCTCGCCGCCGTTCCCGAGCTGCCTCCCGCTCGGGCGACGGCGTAGCCCATGCGAGCCGGAGTCAGCCGCCGTGACCGCGAAATCCTCGATTGAAATTTCTCTTCCGCCTGGTACGTAATCTAAAGCAGCATCCTCAATCTCGGGAGGGCCTCGATGTCCACAAACCCCGCATCGCTATCGTCAGCAGAAGCGCAGAGCCCAACGCAAATCAATCACTTCGCACGTATCACGGGCGTATTTTTCAATCCCAAGGCCACCTTCGCGGAAATTGTGACCGCGCCGA
>JBEKVU010000381.1:0-4607 GCA_049513775.1 Candidatus Acidiferrum sp. | reverse complement strand
AAGGAGGCCGACCACGTCTCTGGCACCAGCACGGAAATTGTGGGACTGGATCCCGGCGACTACTTCTGGAACGTCACCGCCAGTGACGCGAAAAAAGAAACCAGCGAGACCAGCGAGACATTCAAATTCACTATCGTGGCGCAGGGCAAAACTCAGGAAATGATGCTGGAAATCGACGGCACGCAAATGCACGGCCGCGTCGCGGAAATCGTGGGGCGCACGGAACCCGGCGCCGCGCTGATCGTCAACGGCCAGCCCGTGCCGAACATTTCACCAGATGGCACGTTTCGCCACTTCACCGAGCCGCTCGATCCCGGGCAGCACACCATCGTGGTGATCGGGCAAAATCGCCGCGGCGGGACGGCCAAACAACAAATTTCCATTGTTGTTCCAAGATAGTGTGCAAATCGTAGGCGCGCGAATAGCTGGTGAATAACGGAAAAACGACGCTCCCTGCATCCAACTTTGCGCTCGATACAAAGTGCGCAGATAATGAAGAGGAAGCGGCCACACAAAAGAGTATGAGCTGACCGTCACGACGGTCGGCGAATCGCGAAGAACGGGATTCTTCGCTGAGGGACGGGGAATGAACAAGAACGGTTACAGCATGAGGTCGGTGTTTAGTTTGTTTTCTTCCGACCTGGCTATCGATTTGGGAACGGCGAACACGCTGGTTTTTGCGCATGGCAAGGGCGTGGTGGTAAATGAGCCGTCAATCGTGGCGATAAACAAGGCTACGGGAGAAGTTGTCGCGGTGGGCCGCGAGGCGAAAGACATGCTGGGCCGCACGCCCGGCAACGTGGTGGCCATCAAGCCTATGAAAGACGGCGTGATCGCTGATTTCAAAGTCACGGAAAAAATGCTCACGCATTTTATTCAGAAGGCGCACAACCGCCGCGTCCTGGTTCATCCGCGCATCGTCATCGGCGTGCCCAGCGAAATTACCCCGGTGGAAAAGCGCGCCGTGCAGGACTCTGCCTATCGCGCGCGCGCCAGCGAAGTCTATTTGGTCGAACAGGCCATGGCTGCGGCCATCGGCGCCGGCCTGCCCATCGACGAACCGAGCGGCAACATGGTCGTGGACATCGGCGGCGGCACCACGGATATCGCCGTCATCTCCATGAGCGGTATTGTCTATTCGCGCTCCGTCCGCGTAGCCGGCAACGAAATGGACGAAGCCGTGATGCAATATTTGAAACGCAAATACAATCTGCTGGTCGGAGAACGCACTGCGGAACAGATCAAAATGGAAATCGGTTCGGCCTATCCGCTGGAAAAACCGCTCACCATGGAAGTGAAAGGGCGCAACTTGATCGAAGGCGTGCCCCGGACGGTCACCATCGACGACAGCGAGATTCGCGAATCCCTGAGCGAATGCGTGGCCACCATCTTAAACGCCGTGCGCGTGGCCCTCGAGCGCACTCCCCCGGAACTTTCCGCCGACATCAGCGACCGCGGCATCGTCCTGACCGGCGGCGGCGCACTGCTGAAAAATCTCGATAAACGCATTCGCGAAGAGACCGGCTTGCCGGTTTCCATCGCCGACGATCCACTGGCCTCGGTGGTTCTTGGCACCGGAAAAATGTTGAGCGATTTCAAATTGTTGCGGCAAGTCTGCATCGATTAATCTGCCGCAACGATAGATTTTTAATCGAAAGAAATAACACAGCGCTGCGGTTTCCGCGCTCTATAAAAGATAGAACGAGTCATCATGGTCGGCGTTCCCTCTCGACACAAATCGATCTTTCTCCTTGCAGGCACGATTTTGTTGCAAGTGCTGGCGCTCGCTTATCAGATCAAGCGCGATTCCGAGGGGCGGTTGCTTCGCGTGTGGAGCGTGGGGGCGCTTTCGCCGTTCGAGCGTGCCGGTTCCTACGGCATCGGCGGTGTGCGTGGGACGTGGCTGCACTACTTCGCGCTGCAAAACACTTCGCGTGAAAATGAAGACCTGCGCCATGAAAACGACCGCCTCAAGCTCGAGGTGACCCAACTGGAGAGCCGCGTCGCGGAAGCCGCTCGCCTCGAAACGCTGCTCAATTTTCGCGAAGCGCACCAGCAAGTCCCCATGCTTGGCGCGCGGGTGATCGGGGCCAGCGCCGATAGCGCCAGCCGCACCATTTATCTGGACCGCGGCGAGCACGATGGCATTCTGAAAAATATGGGAGTGATCACGCCGGACGGCATCGTCGGCAAGGTGATCGAAACGTTTCCCACCATCTCGCAAGTATTGCTGCTCACCGATAAAGATAGCGGCGTGGGCGCGATGTTCGCCGAATCCCGCATCCAAGGCCCGGTGGCTGGACTTGGCGAGCCGCGCCTCGATATGAAATACGTGGCCAACGACGACAAGGTCGAAGTCGGCCAGCGCGTGGTCACCAGCGGCCTCGACCGGATTTTTCCACGCGATTTGCCCGTGGGCACCGTGGTCGACATCAAACCCGGCAATCCTTTCAAGGTGATTCGCCTGCAGCCTGCCGCCAACCTTGAGCGCCTGGAAGAAGTGATCGTGCTCACCACGCTCCAGCCGCTCATCCTGAATCACGACTCACCGGACGCCGCGTCTGGCGCTGATACTAAGTCTCCGGCCCCGCCGGCGGCCCCGGCGAAACCTCCGGCCAATAAATCTTCCGCCAATCTCGCGGCCGCCGGTAAATCCAAATCCTCGGCAGCCAACCAATGAACGATACCTACGAACTCCGCGCGCCAGAATCGCACATCGAAGTGCACAAGTTCCGTCCGGGCGCGATTCTGATCACGCTGATCGTCATCTTTTTTCTGCAAGCATTCGTGCCGATTTATTTTCACCGTCTGGCGATCCTCGATTTACCGTTGCTCATCACCATTTATTTTGGACTGAGCCGCAGAAATCCCTCCACGGGATTGCTGCTCGGCATGGCCATCGGTATCGCGCAAGACAGCCTGAGCGGCCCCACCGTGCCCATCGGTCTCTACGGCATCGCCAAAACCGTAATCGGCTATCTCGCATCTTCCATCGGCGCGCGCCTGGACACTGAGCATCCCGCGGCCCGTTTCGCGCTCACCGTTATCTTCTTCGGCTTGCATCAAGGCATCCTGGTGCTGGAGCGCCGCATTCTGCTGGCGCAGCCCGAAGTGTGGTTCACCGTGCAGCTCGGCATCGCCGCGCTCATCAACGCCCTCGTCGCTGTCGTGCTATTCACTCTGCTCGACCGCCTGCGCAAACCCTCTTGAATTCGGTCCAAGTGCTCGAAGAATTAATTCGTGGCTAGATATTTCCGCAGGTCGGGATAGTTGCTGGAGAACGGCAGTGAAAGCTTCTCGCGTTTTAAGCACGCCGCCAGCCGCTCCGGCAGCGGCGGCGCCGCTCCGATTGCGCGCTGCACAATATCTGCAAACTTGGCAGGATGCGCGGTGGAGAGTACCAAACCCTGCAACGGCTCAGGATGTTTGCGCTTGTACGCTTCCCACCCGAGAATTCCCACGGCGGTGTGCGGATCCGCAATATAGTTGTACCGCTCGTAAACCATTTTCATCGCCGCGAGCGTCTCCTCATCGCTGGCCCCGTGTCCCCAAATCTCTTTCCGCACGTACTCCAGCCGGTGGCGGCACAAATCCAGCAGCCGCGGAAAATTATTTGGATTGCCGACGTCCATCGCGTTCGAAATCGTGGCGATGCCCGGCCGGGCGCGAAATTCTCCATTCAGCAGATACTGCGGCACCACGTCGTTGGCGTTGGTGGAAGCGATAAATCGCGCCACCGGCAAGCCAATCCGCTTCGCGAAAATTCCCGCCGTGAGATTTCCAAAATTACCGCTAGGCACCGACACAATCAGCGGCACCGAAGCCACGGGCAACTGCCGGTACGCGGCCAAGTGATAAAACATCTGCGGCAATAGCCGTCCAATATTGATGGAATTTGCCGACGTCAGAAACGCCCGCTTGTTTAACTCTTCATCGCCGAACGCCTGCTTCACCAGCCGCTGGCAGTCGTCAAATGAGCCCGCAACTTCCAGCGCCGTAATGTTTTCCCCGAGCGTCGTGAACTGCTTTTCCTGCGCCTCGCTGATGCGCTTCGTGGGGTAAAGAATCACCACGCGAATCCCCGGTACGCCCAGAAATCCGTGCGCTACCGCACTGCCCGTATCGCCGGAGGTGGCCACCAGCACGGTCAGCTGCTTTGATTCGCCCCGCACAAAATAACCCAGCAAGCGCGCCATGAATCGCGCGCCAAAATCCTTAAACGCCAGCGTGGGACCGTGAAAAAGTTCCAGCACATGCAGCGCCGGTGAAAGCGACACCAGCTTTACCGGAAAATTGATGGACTCGCTGACGATCTGCCACAGCACATCTTCCGGCAGCTCCATGCCCGCGAAGGGCCGCACCACGCGAAAGCACACCTCGGTGAACGGCAGCCCGCGGAAATCCTCAAGCTCCTGAGGGGAATGCCGCGCGATCTCCGCGGGCATGTACAATCCGCCGTCCGGCGCCAGCCCGCGCAGCACTGCTCCGCGCAGCGACGTGAGTGGAGCCTTCCCGGCGGTGCTGCGATATCTCATAAAATTTCGCTAGTCGCAAATAGCGTTAGTTGCGCGTCCTGAAAATAAAAGAGCCATGTTCGGAAATATCCC
>JBEKVU010000380.1:0-4609 GCA_049513775.1 Candidatus Acidiferrum sp. | reverse complement strand
GCTGCTGACCATGCACGGCACGCTCATGGTTTTCTTCGTGCTCACCAACGCGCCTTTCGCCGCCTTCGGCAACTATTTCCTGCCCATTCAAATCGGCGCCGAAGATATGGCTTTCCCGCGCTTTAATATGATGTCCTTCTGGGTCACCTTCAGTGCGTTTGTTGTTTTAGTGCTGGCATTTTTCATTCCCGACGGCCCGCCCATTTCCGGCTGGACGGCCTACGCTCCGCTCAGCGCCGTGGGCTCGGACGCCGGCCCCGGTCTTGGCTGGGGACAAAACTGCTGGGCCATCTCCATTGCCCTTTTCTGCGCCGGCTCGCTGCTCGGCGCGCTGAATTTCATCGCGACAACCATCGACCTGCGCGCCAAAGGCATGACCTTTATGCGCATGCCGATCTGCACGTGGGCATGGTTCATTACCTCGTGCATCGCGCTGCTGGCCTTTGCCGTGCTTCTCCCGGCGTGTATTTTGCTCATTCTCGACCGCACCGCGGGCACCAGCTTCTTTATTCCTTCAGGCCTTGTGGTGAGCGACAAATTGCAGCCGCATTCGGGCGGCTCTCCTCTGCTCTGGCAGCATCTGTTTTGGTTCTTCGGCCATCCAGAGGTGTACATCGCCATTCTGCCCGCCGCCGGCATCGTCTCGCACATTCTCATCAACAGCATGCGCAAGCCTTTACTGAGCGCCAAAGCCATCATCTATTCCATGATGGCCATCGCGTTCCTCAGCTACATGGTCTGGGGACATCACATGTTTCTCAGCGGCATGAATCCTTTGTCCGGCCTGGCGTTTTCGTTTCCCACGCTGACCATCACCATTCCCGCCACGATCCTTACGCTCATCTGGCTAGGCAGCCTGTATGGCGCGAACATTCGCATCACTTCCGCGTCGCTTTTCGCGCTGGGTTTTATCTCCATGTTCGTGAGCGGCGGGGTCAGCGGATTCTTTCTCGCGCAGCCGTCCATTGACATCTACCTCCACGCCACCTATTTCGTGGTCGGCCATTTCCACATGGTCATGGGCGTGGCTGCGCTTTTCGGTGTGTTCTCGGGAACTTATTTCTGGTTCGGCAAAATGACCGGGCGCATGATGAACGAAACACTGGGCAAGCTGCATTTCTGGCTCACCTTCATCGGCACCTACTGCATCTTCATGCCCTTTCACTATCTTGGATTGGTCGGCAATATTCGCCGCTATTCGACCTTCGTCGACGATTTCATGGGCCCCCTGATGCCCTTGCACAAATTCATCACCATTGCAGCTTTGATCACCGGCGCGGCGCAATTTATTTTTCTCTATAATTTGATCTACAGCCGCTTTAAAGGCGACCCGGCTACGGACAATCCTTGGGAAGGCACCACGCTTGAGTGGAGCGTCCCGTCTCCTCCGCCCTGGAACAATTTTGGCGACAAGCACCCGATCATCTATCACGATCCGTATCAGTACGGCGTGAAAGGCGCAAAGGGCGATTACATCATGCAAGACTCGCCCGAACAGGTGGCCGTGCCGGCCAGCGGCGACTGATTGTCTGTTGCCGCCGTCACCGCGATTTGCGCCCGGCCGTTGTAGCGGCTGCCTTCTCTGGAGGTTTTTTTTGGCGATGTGGAAGCAAATTGAACATCATTGCTGGTAAGCAGCAAAGAGGCCCGAAAAGCATGTCCACCATCATCCACCCGCAGGTAGCCGCCGATGCCGCGCCGCTATCCGGCGCAAGAAATCCGGCCGCCGCAATTTCGGGCATCCGCTCTAGCACCCCCGCCGAATCCTCCCACAGCGGCATCTGGGTGGGCATCTTCGCTATTACCATGTCCTTCGTGGCTTTCACGAGCGCCCTCTTCGTGCGCGAGGGCACAACGGATTGGTCTCATCTCACTCTTCCGAACGTTCTTTACGGGAACACCCTGGTCCTGCTCGTGAGCAGCGCCACCCTTGAAATGGCCCGCCGCTCCATCTTTGTCGGAAGAGAATTCCACTCCGGCGTCGAACGCCGCGGCTCCGGCTGGCTCTTGGCCACTCTGGCGCTCGGACTGATTTTCGTCGCCGGCCAATACGCCGCCTGGACACAGCTGTCCGCGCAAGGTCTCTATCTCTCGACCAATCCCAACAGTTCTTTCTTCTATGTTCTAACCGCGGTTCACGCGGTCCATCTTCTCTGCGGTGTTCTGGCGCTCGCCTGGCTCGTAGCTCTCCGCATTGGCAAGCGTTCGACCATGCGCCGCCGTAGTTTTGAATCCACGGCCATCTACTGGCATTTCATGACCGTGCTGTGGGTCTATCTCTTGGTTATTTTGCGCACGAAGTTGTAGTCGGGCGAAGGGAGCATTACTGTGAGCGAGTCGGAAGCTGCAATTCACGGGCATGGCACCGCGTACCTTGAAGAGTCTCCGTACGCCATCCCGTCGCGCAAGCTGACCATGTGGCTGTTCATCATCTCGGACGCCGTCACCTTCGGCGCTCTGCTCATGGCCTACGGCTACTTGCGCTTTGCCAGCTCCGATTGGCCGACGCCCTTCAAGCTGAGCCCCAGCATCTTGAACGTTATGCTTATGACCTTCGTGCTGCTCACCAGCAGCCTCACCATGCTCGGCGCCGTCGACGCCGCCAAGCTCGGCGACAAAGCCAAGACCGCCCGCTTCATGTGGTCCACCATTCTGCTCGGAGTAATTTTCGCCGGCCTGCACATTCGCGAATGGCTCGGCATGATCGCTGAAGGCGTGCGGCTATTCCAGAACCCCTGGGGTTCGGCGATTTTTGGCGCTTCCTTTTTCAGCATCACCGGACTGCACTTGCTCCACGTGCTGTGCGGTGTCATTGCCTTGATCGTGGTTTCGCGTAAATACGCAACCGGCCGTTTGACCGCCGGCCACGTGGAAACCACCGGTTTGTATTGGCATTTCGTCGATCTCGTCTGGATGTTCGTCGTGCCGCTGGTGTACCTCACGAACATTCAGCACTAAGCGCATGGCCCCCAAAAAAATAGCGACGCAGAAAATTACGGCGTGAGAACCAGGAAAGGATCAAAAAACGATGGCCGCTCTAGCAAGCTCAAAGAATGTAATCGCCAAATACCTTCCCGTCTATTTCATTTTGCTGTTCATCGCGGCCATCGAATTCTTCGCGGCCTTCCGTATCACCAATATTCAAGCGCTTCTGCCCATGCTGCTCGGTCTGGCCCTTTGCAGCGGCGCCCTGGCCCTGCTGTACTTCATGCACCTCGTCGACGAACGGCGCAGCCTTTTCCTCTCGCTTATCCCGGCCACAATTTTCGTCCTGATCATGATGAACATGTTCTGGTCAGACAGCTACCGCCTCCTGCACATGAAACCCTTCGCGCACTGATTTGCACCCCGCGGTCGGCCCAGGTGCAAGATTCGGCTGCGGCCGGGTTTTTTTAACTCCGACGCTTTTTTTCTTCGCTTTGGTCAGTTGTAGGTGCGGGACTTCGGTCCGGGCTAGACGACGGGGACACGGAAAAATGGAGCCCCGTTGACGCCCGCTAAATGCAGGCAGATAATCGAACGAGGTTTGCAGCCATGCAGAAAAAACGAAACGCCTTCACCCGCTTTGCCAAGCGCTCCGCAATTTTCCTCAGCGCGCTCGCCGTCCCCGCCCTGGCCCAAGCGCAAAACTGCGCGCTCTGCTACACGCAAGCTGCCGGCTCTGGCCAGCGTTTCATCTCGGCCCTGCGCAGCGGCATCCTCATCCTGATGATTCCGCCCATGGCCATCTCGATCGGCATCGCCGTAATGGCATACCGCAAGCGCAACCAATTCAACGAAGACTAACAACGCCGGCCGCTATGCCCTTGCCGGGGCTGGCTACCCAGGCCATCACGGCAAATCCAAATCGAGCGAATAAATATCCGTCAGCCCGCGTTCCAGCATCACGTACAGCGACCCATCTTTCGCCACCCCGCTAAAAATGCAATGGCTGGCGCTCGCTCGCAAAATGTCTCCAAATCCCGTCACCCGCGACACCGCACCCGATGACATTTCTTTCTTGTAAACCGATTCATCTGCGTCCATCACATCCTGAAAATATACCGCCGAACCATCCGCTGCCCAATACGCCGCACCCAGCATCCCGCCAGAAGCTCCTTCTCTCCATAGCTCCTTGCGCACATCGTAAATCATCAGCCGCTGATGCGATTCATCGAGTGCCGCGATAGCGTTGCCGTCGGGCGAAGCTCGCGGCAGGCTCATCCCGTTCGTCTCGGGCAATTCCTTGAAGATTCCCGTGGTCGGCTCGAGAAAATACAATCCATACTCCGGGTGCGTGCGCGGGTTGCGCATGCTCACGATCAAGCGGTAGCCATCCGGCAGCCAGTCCGCACTCGCGGCTTCCCAGTCCTTCGGCGCCACCGGACGCAGCGCCCCGCCATCGGAAGCGAGCAAATAAATTTGGCCGGTTTGCCCGGGACGGAATCCAGTAAAGAGCAATTGTTCGCCCTTTGGAGACCAGCGCGGATCAACGCCGCGCAGCGGCGGGTTCGTGAGCCGCAGCCGCGAAGATCCATTCGCATGGCTGCTCCAGAGCGACCCATCCGGGCGGTCCACATACGCCACCACGTCTCCGTCCGGTGACACGCTCGCCTGCTCCGCCGACGTT
>JBEKVU010000379.1:0-4616 GCA_049513775.1 Candidatus Acidiferrum sp. | reverse complement strand
TCTATAGCACGCCAGCAAAATCCTTGAAAGCATAATAATAATTCAATACAACATAAATTTGCTATTGACAAGAGAACTTTCACTGCTATATAGCTACCAAACATTCGGACCTATAGCGGTGGCAGTTCCGTCGGGGAGACTTTGCGGGACAGGTTTTGCAGGGGTAGCGGGCTCTAGCTCGCGCCATGAAGGGGGAGGCTTGGTCATGAAGAATCTGCGGTTGGTGGGGTTCGTAGTTGTGGTGGTGATGGTGGCGGCGCTGGCTTGGGGCGGAAATGTGGCGATGGGCCAGGGGGTAACGGCGGAAATCAACGGTGCGGTGACGGATCCGAGCGGGTCGCCGGTGGCGGGGGCCACGGTTACGGCGAAGAACATATTGACGGGGGTAGCGTACGCAACGGCCACGAATGGCGACGGCGTGTACTACCTGTCGCAACTGCCGATTGGGAAATACGAACTGAGAGTGGAGAGCAAGGGGTTTGAGACGGCGGCGTACCCGGTATTCGACCTGGTGCTAAACCAGGTGGCGAAAGTGAACGTGCAGATGACGGTCGGGGCGATGTCGCAGACGGTGGAGGTGGTAGGCGAGACGCCTCTCCTGCAGACGGAAACGACGGAAATCGGCACGCATATCGATAGCGTGGTGTCGGAGAACGTTCCGCTAATCACGCGAAACTACGGAGAACTGACCCTGCTCACCCCGGGCGCGGTGAGCACGAATCCGGGAGCGTTCACGTCGGGACAGAATACGTTTCAGGTAGGACGGCCGTGGATTAACGGCAATCGAGAGCAGACTAGCAATTACATTCTAGACGGGATCGACAACAATCAGCACGACAACAACGAGGTGGCGTATTCGCCGAGCCCGGACGCAATTCAGGAATTCAATTTGATTACGCAGAATCCGCCGGCGGACTTTGGCAATTTCCTGGGCGGAATCGTGAATACAACGATCAAGTCCGGCACGAATAGTTACCACGGCAGCGCGTTTGAATTTCTGCGGAATGACGCATTGAATGCCAACAGCTGGTTCAACGACGCGGAAGGAATTCCGAAGGCGGCGCTGCGTTTTAACCAATTTGGCGCGACCGTGGGCGGGCCAATCATCAAGAATAAGCTGTTCTTTTTTGTGGACTACGAAGGGCAGCGGTATAGCAATACCTCGGAGATGAATGCGCAGGTGCTCAGCACGGCAGAGCGCGGGGGAGACTTCGGTGAGCTTTGTACAACCGGATTCACGGCCGGCGGCATTTGCACGACGGCGTCTGAGCAGTTGTATAAACCACAGGCAGGCGTGGACCCGACGTTGCGGACGCCCATTCCGTTTAACAACTTGACGGCGGCAGGGTTGACACTCAGCAATGCGGCAATGAACATTGTGAACTCTCCGCTGTATCCGGCGGCTAATGAGCCAAACAATGTGCTGCAGTACCTGCAAACAACGTCGACCGATAGCGACCAAGGGGACGTGAAGATTGATTGGACGCCAACGGACAAGGACCGCATCTTTGGACGGTATTCGCAGCAATCGGTGCGCAATCCCACCACGGAAACGTATGTACTGGCGCAAAACGGGATTACCGATTTCAACTATCCTCTGCGGAACGGTGTGATTGACTGGACGCGGACACTCAGCCCGAGTTTGCTGAACGATTTGCGGGTGGGCTTGACCTATTTTCCTGTGAACCAGGGTTATTCCAATCCGACGGGAGAGAATCTTCCGAGCATGTTTGGAATTCCGGGCTCGCCGAGCAATTTCCTCCCAGCGATAACGGGCCTATTCGGAAACGTGGCCCCGATCGCAAATAACCTTGCGCAAGCGAACGTATTCGCGGACACCGTGATTCAAGCAGGCGACTCGCTGGTAAAGACCTGGGGGGATCACGAATTTCACTTCGGATTCCAGTTTAATCGCTACCGGGACAATTTCCTGTATCCAGGAAACGAGGGACTGGCGGGCTTTTTCAACTTTGACGGACAGTACACGGGAAACGGAGCTGGAGGGACGAGCGCCGGATCGGGGCTGGCGGATTTTCTGCTCGGACTTCCCAACAATCTGGGTATCGGCGAGGATGCCGGCAATCGCCACTTGGAGAACAGTCTGTATGCGGCGTATGGGCAGGATACTTGGAAGATTCGTCCAAATTTGACGCTGAACCTCGGGTTGCGCTGGGAGCTGAATACCCCGCGCGCGCCAAACGAGGGGAACGCGGTAAATTATGGGCTATTCACAGGAGATATCATCACCAATACGATTAACAACCAGGGACTAGGACAGGCGTTGTATAAGCAATACAACGGCATCACCAACTTCCAGCCGCGCATTGGAATAGCTTGGCAGCCGGGGTTTCTGCCGAATACGGTGATTCATGCGGCCTACGGAATTTCTAACTTTACCGAGAGCAATGGCGTGAATAACCTGCTTACGCAGAATCCGCCTTTTGAGACTGCCAACAACGTTACGTATCCGACGGTCGGCGTGGCGGCGGCACTGCCCACGACGACGCTTGACCAAGGCTTCGTCATTCCCACGGGCTGCACGCTGGCGCTAGCGCAAGCGTTGAGTCCAACGTGTTTTGCCGGGGTGAACATTCACGCGTTCGACGTGAACCTGCGGCCGGAAGTGCATTATCAGTGGAACCTGGGGATCCAGCATCAATTTGGACCCGCCACGACGTTGCAGGTAGCTTATGTTGGGCAGGAGAATCAGCACCTGACGAATATCATTAATCTGAAGCAAACAGACCTGACGGCCAGTGGCACAATTTTGCCAAGTCCGTACCTGAACCCCACGTTGCTCGGCGAGGTTGGGCAGGCACGCTACACGCTGTCTGACGGGGTTAGCAACTACAACGCGTTACAGATCGTGTTTCAAGAGCGATTCAAGTACGGTTTGCAAGCGCAATTGAATTATACGTGGTCCAAGTGCCTAGGTGACACGCCGGGCTTTTTTGGACAGTATGGCGACAACGTAGCCACCGAATCGCAGGTGATTTCCGGCTGGGCGTTTCCACAGAATCCTTACGACCAGTTCGGCGATTACGGGCGCTGTCCACAGAACGTGGCGTCACTGTTTAACGGGTATGTGGTGTACGAGCTGCCATTTGGTCACGGCAGGCAGTTCGCAAGCAACGTGAACCGGCTGGAGGACTTGGCGATTGGGGGATGGCGCGTAAGCACGAGCTTCGTGGTGCATAGCGGCTTCGCGCAAACCATATTTGCAAGCAGCGACACCTCGGGTACCGGAGGATTTTCGACCAGGGCAAATTGCATTTCCGGAGTGTCGCCAACCGTTCCGGAGGTGTTCGATCCAGCGACGCAGGGGCTCAGCTTCCTGAATCCTGCTGCGGTAACCAATCCGGCGGCTGGCACATTCGGCAATTGCCAGGTTGGCGCGTTTGACGGCCCGGGATATAAATCCGCGGATTTGAGTATCGCCAAGGATTTCTCGATCACCGAAAGGCAAAAATTCGAGTTCCGAATGGATGCTGTGAATATTTTCAACACACCGATCTTCAACTTTGGACAAGAGTACAGCGGACAACATACCGCAGGTGCTGCGAACTACGGGCAGATCGTCAGTTCGCAAGGATCGCGACAGATCCAGTTTGGGTTGAAATATACGTTCTGACGCCAACGCTAATTGTGGCGGCCTGCTGTTCGCGCTCTGCGCGACGGCAGGCCGTTTTATTGTTTGACCGCTAGGCTTCGGTTCATTCGGCGTTTTTGCCGTGCATTTGCGCTTGATGCGGGGCTGCGGTAGAGTCAGCAAATCCCATGAATTACGGCACCCTCCCTTCGCGCTTGATCAAGGCCGTGGATGCGTACGCGAACCCGCGCGCGCAGATGGTGCGCGGTGCTTCGGGCTGGGAAGCGATTTCGGCGCGGGAGTTTTTGCGGCGGGTGGCGGGGCTGGCTTCGGCGTTTGCGGAATTGGGAGTGAAGGCTGGGGATCGCGTGGCGATTGTGGCGGCGAATCGTCCGGAGTGGCATACGGCGGATTTTGCGATTACCGGAAACGGGGCGATCAGCGTGCCCGTGTATTTCAACGAGTCCGCCGAACGCATGGCGTACATTTTCAACCACTGCGGGGCGCGGGTCGCGTTTGTGGCGGGGGCGGAGCAGTTGCAGCGGGTCTTGGCGATTCGCGAGCAGTTGCCGGCGCTGGAGCAGATTGTGGTGGCCGACGGCGGCGAATTGATGCCGTTTGATGCGCTGCGTTACGAAACGCTGATTGGCAGTACGGGTGACGCGGAGGTTTCGAGCTATAGGATGCGGGCGTCGCAGGTGCTTCCGGGGCAGGTGGCTTCGATTATTTACACGTCCGGGACGACCGGCGAGCCGAAGGGCGTGATGCTGACGCACACGAATTTTTGCTCAAACGTTACGGACAGCGTGGTGGATTTGGGACTGACGCCGGAGGCGGACCTGGCGATTTCGTTTTTGCCGCTGGCGCATGTTTATGGACGGATGCTGGACTACGTTTATTTGTTCAGCGGGATTAGCGTGGCCTACGTGCCGGCAGTGGAGTTGGTGTCGCAAGCGCTGCTGGAATTGCATCCCACGGTGATGGCGGCGGTGCCGCGGGTGTTTGAAAAGATTTATGTGCGGGTGAT
>JBEKVU010000378.1:0-4620 GCA_049513775.1 Candidatus Acidiferrum sp. | reverse complement strand
CGGCGGCCGGTCTGGAAAGAGCGGGCGGTGGTTCTGGCGCTTTGCGGCGTGGGCGTATTTGGATTCTGCATCTGGGGCCAGCATATGTTTGCGACAGGAATGGATCCACGGTCCCCGATGTTTTTTGGATTGCTGGCGTCGTCGCTAGGATTGCCGTCCAGCGTTTTGTTGTTGAGCTGGTTTGGGACGCTATGGAACGCCCGGATACGCTTGAATACCGCAATGCTTTTCGTGTTGGGATTTATTTCGGTGTTTTTATCGGGCAGCTTTTCGGGGCTGTTTCTGTCGCGGCGCGATTTGCCGGCGATCGCGGTGGGCGATGAATTTGTTACCGGACATTTTCACCTGGTGATGGGAGTGGCGGCGACATTCGCGATATTGGCGGCGCTGTTTTACTGGTTCCCGAAAATGTTTGGGCGGCGCATGAATGAACCGCTGGGGAAGGTGCATTTTTGGCTGACTTTTGTGGGTGTGTACTGCGTGTTTATGCCCATGCATTGGCTGGGACTAGTGGAGCGCTCCGGCACGCCGGCGACTTTCACAGCGACAAGTCACGTAGGCGGGTTGCGCACGTTTATTACCGTGGCGTTGCTGACTACGGTGTGCGCTCAGGTTTTGTTTTTTGTAAATTTTATCGGCTCGCTGTGGCGCGGAGAACGCGTGGTGGAAAGCAATCCTTGGCGTGCGACGACGCTCGAATGGATGGCCGGCGCGCCCCCGCCGGACAACGGCTATCAGGGCTCGCGAGCGAGAGAGCCTTTGGTGTACCGTGGGGCCTACGAATTCGATGCGTCAGGGGGCCTCGATGATTTTGTTCCGCAATTTGTGGCGCCCAAGCTGATAGCGACGCACTACCTGGCGAAACCGAAATAAAAGAAAGCAGGGCAGCATGCCCGGCACAACGATCGATCACGAAATAGAACTTATCATTGAAGACGTTGGCGGCGGTGGCGGAGGGAACAAGCCGCCAGCATCTGGAGGCGGTGGCGACGACAACGGCGGGAAGAAGCGGCGCCCGGCGCAGCCTTCGCCGCGGCGTTACTACACCGGGATCACGTTGGCGATCCTTTCGATATTGATGTTCTTCATGGCGCTGGCCAGCGCGTTTATCGTGCGGCGCGGATCGAACGATTGGATCCCGGTGCATATCCCGGCGATCCTGTGGCTAAACACGGTAGTTTTGCTGGCCAGCAGTGCCACGCTGGAATTTTCGCGGCGAAGGCTGGCGGTGAACGACATTCGAGGCTTTCGCGCGCTGTGGGCGGGGACCACGGCGCTGGGAGCGATGTTTGTGGTTGGGCAGGTGATCGCCTGGCGGCAACTATTTTCGCAGGGTATTTTTGTGGCTAGCAATCCGGGGAGTAGTTTCTTTTATGTGTTTACAGGATTGCACGGCGTGCATCTGTTTGGCGGGTTGTGCGCGCTGCTCTACGTGCTGGTACGGAATTTTGAACGAGCGAAAGTGACGCGTCCGGTGGCGGCGGAAATTGTCGGGCACTACTGGCACTTTATGGATGCGCTGTGGGTGTTTCTGCTGGCGCTGCTGTATCTTGGGAAGTAACGCTTGTTTGTGGTATGGATTTTATTCTGCGCATCTTTACCGACGAACCGACGAGCGAAGTATTTAACATAGAAGATAGCCAGTTTATCGCACACCAAAAGCGCCCAGACTAACGTCTGCGCTACACAAAGCGGGCTCTCTGTTTGCTAACCGAACCAATTGGGATTTGACGCCGAATCCGCTAAGCCTGGCACTGGCGGAGCGGCGTTTGGCCGGTTTGCCGGTGATCGACCTTACCGCCTCCAACCCTACGGAATGCGGATTTACGTATGACGGTGACTCCATCCTGGCGGCGCTGGCGAATCCGGCATCGCTGGCGTACGAGCCTGATGCACGTGGATTGCTGACTGCGCGCGAAGTGGTGTCCGAGTACTACAGTGCGCGGGGCGAGCGCGTGGCTCCAGAAAATATTATCTTAACGACCAGCACCAGTGAAGCGTATTCGTACGCGTTTCGCTTGTTGTGCGATCCCGGCGATGAAATTTTGGTGCCGCAGCCGAGCTATCCGCTGTTTGATTTTCTTGCGGACCTCGAGGATGTGCGGCTGGTGCGCTATCCGCTGCTTTACGACCACGGCTGGCAGATCGATTTTCACGCGCTGCAGGAGGCGATTACGGGGCGGACGCGCGGGGTGATTGTGGTGAACCCCAACAATCCCACGGGGAATTTTTGCAAGGTGCACGAGATGGCGCAGCTCAACGAGATTTGCGTGGCGCGGGAGATGGCCATTATCGCCGACGAAGTTTTCTTGGATTATGCGCTTGGGGAGACAGCGGTGCGATCGTTTGCCGGCAATGCTGGCGGCGCGCTGACGTTTACAATGAGCGGGATTTCAAAGATTTGCGGGCTGCCGCAGATGAAAGCGTCCTGGCTGGTGACGAGCGGGGCGGACGCGTTGCGGGGCGCGGCGCTGGAGCGGCTGGAGGTGGTGGCGGATACGTATTTGTCGATGAATGCGCCGGTGCAGCATGCGTTGCCGGCGTTTTTGCGGCTACGGCACGCTTTTCAGAGGGAGCTGCAGGAACGGGTGCGCGCAAATCTGGCAGAGCTGGATCGGCAGCTAGAGCGCCAAGACCGGGTCGGGGAAGGCTGCACTCGTCTGGGCATTGAGGGTGGATGGTACGCCGTGGTGGTTCTACCGGCGAACTCTTCAAGTGACGAGCTTGCGATGCGGCTGCTGAATGAATATGGAATTTATGTACATCCCGGGCACTACTACGAGTTCGCAAGCGCACGCGCACTGGTGGTCATCTTAATTACGCCTAGCGACGTCTTTGCCAGTGGCGTTGACATTCTGATTACTGCGGCAAGCAAAAGCTCTGTAGCCGAAAAACAAGACTAGCTCGCCGGTACTTATTTCTCTCCAGATCGGGATAGGGGAGACGGTCACCCGTCCTCCCCTCCCACACGACCGGACATCATGTGGGTCCGCATCCGGCGGTTCGGCGGGTTGAGCTAGCCATGAGCCGTGAGCTCGGGAAGTCCGAGCGAGGCGAAGTAAGCGTTGGACAGAGCGAGGTGCAGTGCCGGGGTGTTTGCGAGGTGCCACGGTCCATCGGAACTGCCGGCGGTTTGCGCGGCTTCCTGCGCAGCGGTGCCGCGCTGGCGGAGCTCCCGATATCTTGTAGTTCCTCGTTTCCACTGGTTCCAGATCATCGACCGAAGTCGACGGCAGAGCCATTGAACCGATCCAGCAGCGTCGGAATGCCCAGCTTGCGCACCCCGCCGTCCGGCTTCGGGATTTCCACCCGCTTCACCGGTTGTGGTTTATAGGTCCCGTTGAGGAGTTGTTCCCGGATGGCTGGCCAGTGCTCTTTCAGGTGTCCTGGCAACTGCTCAACGGTCATCCCGTCGATGCCTGGACTGCCTTTGTTGGCCTTCACTCGTCGTAACGCCTGCTTACAGTTTTCCAGCTCGCAGACTTCTTCCATCCACTGCTCGGTAGCCGGACTTTCGGCTGTGCGGCGCCAACTCCGATTCGGTCCCTCCCTAGAAGGCCGTCGGGGCTGCACCCCTACTCTCCTCCGGGAAGACCAGACGATACTGGCTTTTCTGCCGCTTGTCGGTTCTTGAGTCGCGCCGCCTACTCATCGCTCCCTTTATCCCCTTGCGGGGGCCGTTCGGGCCTTCGCTGTTTGCGCAGCTACTACGCCCGCTGCTGACTCCTGCCACCTGATCAGCAGCGATCTCTCGCTCCTCAGTCTTGACTTCAAGACCGATGGCAGGTCTCGAGGTAAGTTCGACCGCCTTCGACGGCGACCGCTGGATCTATATTCAGTGCCCTTATGGATGTGGGCTTCGCTGCCATTGGCCAGCTCGCCCGAACACTGCCTGCCTCGTATCCAGTTCTTGTTCATCGGCTCGCGCCTTTGCTCCACGCTTCTTTCAGACCTCACCTCACGGTCCGGCCCTTGCGCTTCACTAACCCTTCTCCTCCATCAGGTTGGGTAGGGGACTCTCACCCCCAAGCTATCGAGCATGCTCGGCACACAAGAAAAAGGCGCTCTGAACATCCAGAGCGCCCTTTTTGAGCCCAAACCTGCGTAGTGCAGGAGGTGGGGTTGAATTTAGAAGAAGATCTTCAGCGAAAGCTGCATGGTACGGGCATTGCTCGGCAGAACCGAGCTGAAGCTGCCGAAGAGCTGATTATTTGAGGGTACCAATGCGCCGCGCGCCGAACCGGTGATGCCAAAGGATTCGACATCGTTCAAGGGACCGCCGACGAATTGCGCGTGGTTGAAAAGGTTGAACACTTGAGCCGCAAATTCCACCTTAAATCGCTCGGTGATCGTGAAGCGCTTCACCGCAGCAATGTCGATGTTGTCGATCGGCGGCAGTTGAACGGTATTACGTCCAACGTTGGCGAGTGCTCCGTAATATGCTTCAACGTATTTTGCCTTCGTATTGACAGCGCTATAGGCCACGACGTTGTCAACGATGTCCACGCCAGCGGGGCAAGATGTGCCGGGACCGTCAAACGCGGCGACTCCCGTGCAGAAGGCATTAGCAAGCGTGCAGTCTGCGGTAGGTATGACGCTTCGGCAAACCGGATTAAGGCC
>JBEKVU010000377.1:0-4650 GCA_049513775.1 Candidatus Acidiferrum sp. | reverse complement strand
GCAATCTGGGCAAACACCGCGGCAATGCGCTCGAGCGCTGCGGCAAATTTGGTGTAGCGCTCGGCGTCGTGCGCGGACAGGTGCGCGATTCCGCCCGCGGTCTTGGCGTGATCGTTGTAAAAGAGCAGCGCTTGGCCGTCTGGCGTGGGCGCAAAGACCCGCGGATCGGGATGCAGCAGCTCGCAACCGAATTTCGCAGGCTGCATGTCGCGCAAGACATCGTCGCGGAGCGGGCCTACGGTGTGCGCGAGCGTCGAAACGCGGAAGCCCGGATGAAACTCCTCGGTCACCGCGCCACCGCCGACCACTTCGCGGCGTTCCAGCACCACGGGCTTAAAGCCGCCTTTTGCCAAGTAGAACGCGGTGACCAGCGCGTTGTGTCCACCGCCGATGATTGCGACCTTCTGTCCGATGGGCACGCTAGTGGCTCGCCTTCTGCGAACTCACGTCGCTCGATTCCGCGTTTGCAGGCTTTGCCGCCGCAACACTTGACGCTGTTGATTTTGCTCCGTTGGATTTTGCTGCGCGCGCCGATTTGTTCCAGTCCTTCAGCATCACTTGGCTGGCGATGCGTCCATTCGCGCCCATAATTCCGCCGCCAGGATGCGTAGCGGAGCCGCACATGTACAATCCATCCACCGGCGTGCGGTAGTACGCCCAACCGGCAACGGGACGGAGGAAGAAGAGTTGTTCGAGCGAAAGCTCGCCTTGAAAAATGTTGCCCTGCGTCAGGCCGAATTCGCGCTCGAGATCGAGCGGCGTGAGGATTTGGCGGCCCACGATGATGTCTTTGATATTCGGCGCGTATTCCGAGAGCGTCTCGATGACGTTGTCGCCGAACGCTTCGCGCTGATCGTCCCACGTGCCCTTGGCCAATTTGTAGGGCGCGTATTGCACAAAGCAAGAGAGCACGTGCTTCCCTGCCGGAGCCACGCTGGGATCGGTGAGGCTCGGAATCACCATGTCAATGTACGGACGGCGCGAGAAGTTTCCATATTTCGCGTCATCGTACGCGCGCTCCATATATTCCATGCTGGGTGAAATGGAAATCGCGCCGCGCAGGTGCGCGCCGTCGCCGGGAATGGCTTTGAAATTGGGCAACGCGTCGAGCGCCAGATTCACCTTGCCGCTCGAGCCGCGGAACTTGTAGCGCCGCACACCTTCGAGAAAATCCGCAGGTAATTCGCTGGGCGACAAAAACTTTTCAAAAGTCAGGTGCGGGTCGACGCTGGAGGAGACGATGGTGGCGCCGATCTCTTCGCCGCTTTGCAATACTACGCCCGCGGCGCGGCCGTTCTTCACGACGATCTTCCCTACCGGCGCTTTGGTGCGAATCTCGGCGCCGGCTTCCCGGGCCGCGGAGCCGATGGCGTTGGAAATGGCTCCGGTGCCGCCGCGGCTGAATCCCCAGGAGCGAAACGCGCCGTCAATCTCGCCCATGTAGTGATGCAGCAAAACGTAGGCGGTGCCCGGAGAGCGGATGCCGAGAAACGTGCCGATAATGCCCGACGCGGACATGGTCGCTTTAAGAACGTCGGTTTCAAACCACTGATCGAGAAAGTCCGCCGAGCTCATGGTCATGAGCTGGATGAGCGTGTAACGTTCGTCGGAGGAAAGCTCGCGGAAGCGCTGCACGAGGAAATGGAGCTGCTTTAGGTCTTTCGGATGGAGCGTGGTGGGGTCCGGAGGAATCATGCTGAGCAGCGGCTTCACGAAGCGGCACATCGGCGTCATCATCTTGGAGAATTCGTCGTAGGCTTCGGCGTCGAGGCGCGAGTGGCGGCGAATCTCGCGGATGGATTTGGCGTGATCGTTCATGCGCCACAGGTGGTTGCCGTCCGGCATGGGGGAAAAGGTGCCGTCGAGCGGGAGGATTTCAAGGCCGTGGCGGGGCAGATCGAGCTCACGAATAATTTCCGGGCGCAGCAGCGAAACTACGTAGGAACATTCGGAGAACAGGAAACCGGGAAAAATCTCTTCCGTAACCGCGGCTCCGCCCAGAACGTGGCGGCGCTCGAGCACCAGGACTTTCTTTCCGGCTTTGGCCAGGTACGCGGCATTGACCAGGCCGTTGTGCCCGCCGCCGATCACGATTACGTCATAGTGCTGCGCCATGCGGAAAACTCCACTAGAAAAAAGGAAGCTTGCTGTTCAGAGTGACCCGACATTTTACTGTCTCTCACCTCTGCTGTACAGGTCGGGCAAAGCAAGACCACGAAGGCCCGGAGAGGAAGCTAGGCGCTAAAGGAACGCGAACTTTCCGCAGACGCTGCGATAAACTTGGGGCGCGACATCTCGCTAAGGTCTTACCCCTTAAAGTTCAGGTCATCCAGGTTACGGAGGGAGTCTGGTGTTTTCGCAGGCCCTCGTATTTTGCTTGTTCTTATTTAGTCTCCACAGATACGGGAGCATTTGCGGTGGATGTCGGAATGGATTCCCATGCTAGAGACCTCCTAAAGGGACTGAAGGCAACCGGAGTTCCCGTTTGTGACGTGCGAGTTATTCTTCTTACGTATCGGCACAATGATCATTCGGCGGGAGCAGCCTTCCTACCGAGAAAATTCGGTATACGCGTGTATTACCATGCCGGCGACGAACCTTCCTTAACCCGAGAGACAGCAGCGCCCGGGATTCGGGGCTGGCTGGGAAAGCACATTCCGGAAGAAGGGGTGCTGGTGCTGCTGCGTGGGCTGTTAGAGGAGGCCGCCCCCGAGGCAGTCTCTGCGAATCATCTAGTGACCGATGGAGAGATCGTTGCGGGCGGTTTTCGAGTGGTGGCCAGCCCGGGTCATACCACCGGGCACGTGGCGTACGTGCACGAGGGAACGCGCAGCTTGTTCTGTGGGGACGCCTTGGCCGTGGTGAACAATCAACTACGGCTGATGGCCAGACCAGTAACTCTCGATTTGCCCGCGGCCAGAGCGTCGGCTTTGCGCTGCCTTGGCGAAACCGTAGAGTTCCTTTGCCCGGGGCACCGCGGACCTCTGGTGGAAAACGTGATGCAAGAGCGCCGCCTGCGGGAATATCTGGAAAGTGGCGGCCGGTGGCCTTTGTTGGGATAGCGAATTCAGGTACGCCGCGAGTTTTTTCGGAGGTTCAGCGGGCCGAGCCGCGCCCTTGGAAAAAGCGCTCGGCTTGACCAGCTGTAAGGTGGACCTTACAATAGAAGATTCACCGTGAAGCATTTTTCTGATTTGCTGAGTTGTACCCAGCGCCCAGCGCCTAGTCGCTGGGCTGCGCTGTTTTTAGGGGGCATTTTGGCCCCGTTGCAATTTTCTCGAGCGAGGACGGCATGATTGAAGGAGCAATTTCGGAAGGGCTGACGTTTGACGATGTATTGCTGCTGCCGGGGAAGTCTTCGGTACTGCCGGCGGAAGTAGACACGCGGACGCAGTTTACGCGCACGCTGAGCTTGAATATTCCGCTGGCGTCGGCGGCGATGGACACGGTGACGGAGTCGCGGCTGGCCATTGCGATTGCGCGGCAGGGCGGCATCGGCATCGTACACCGCAACATGGCCATTGACCGGCAGTACGAAGAGATTGACCGCGTGAAGCGCTCGGAAAGCGGAATGATCGTGGACCCGGTGACGATTTCGCCGGACATTACGCTGCGGCAAGCGCTGGAAATCATGACCAAGTACCGCATCAGCGGCTTGCCGGTGACGCGCGGCTCGCGGCTGACGGGAATTCTGACCAATCGCGATTTGCGATTTGAAAAGAATCACACGCAGCTGGTTGGCTCGGTGATGACGAAAGACAATCTGGTCACCGTGCCGGTGGGAACGACACTGGACGAAGCCGAACGCATCCTGCAGAAACACCGCATTGAGAAACTTTTGGTGGTGGATAGCGACTTCAACTTGAAGGGCTTGATCACGGTAAAAGATATTCAGAAAAAACTCGAATACCCACGCGCGGCGAAGGATGAACAAGGGCGGCTGCGCATCGGCGCGGCGATTGGGGCGACCGGCGATTTTCTGGAGCGCGCGGTGGAAATGTCCAAGGCCAAGGTGGATGTGCTGGCCATCGACACAGCGCACGGGCATACGCAACGCGTGATGGACGCAATCGCGGCGGTGCGTCACCGGTTGCCGGAAATGCAATTGATCGCCGGGAACGTGGCGACGTTCGATGGGGCGAAAGATCTGATCGCACTGGGAATTGACGGGCTGAAAGTCGGCATTGGGCCGGGCTCGATTTGCACCACGCGCATCGTAACGGGCGCGGGCGTGCCGCAGCTTACGGCGATCATGGAATGTTCGCGGGCGGCGCAAGGGACTGGCGTACCGGTGATTGCCGACGGCGGAATAAAATTTTCTGGAGATATCAGCAAAGCCATTGCCGCAGGGGCGTCTTGCGTGATGATCGGGAGCTTGTTTGCGGGGACGGAAGAATCGCCTGGCGAGACGATTTTATATCAGAGCCGGACGTTTAAGTCGTATCGCGGGATGGGCTCGATGGGGGCGATGAACGCGGGGTCCGACCGGTATTCGGTGGTGCAGGACAGCACCGAGAGCGGGAAGTCGGTGCCGGAAGGCGTGGAGGGGCGCGTGGCTTATAAGGGGCCGCTCGGAGCGCTGACGGATCAGCTGGTGGGCGGACTCAAGAGCGGGATGGGTTATGCGGGGGCGGCGACGCTGAAAGAGTT
>JBEKVU010000376.1:0-4656 GCA_049513775.1 Candidatus Acidiferrum sp. | reverse complement strand
GCCGAAAGAAACGGGCAAGAGCTGCCGCCGGGGATTACCGCTTTAATTTTCTTGCCGTTGGGAATGCCGCCCACTACGTCATAAATAAACTTTTTCATGTTCATGCCCAGCGGCACTTCATAAATTCCCGGCCTGACCACATGGCCGGAAATACAAAGCATGCGCGTGCCGCCATTTTTGGGTGTGCCCAGGCCAGCATAGGCTTCGCCGCCCATGCGAATGATGGCGGGCACCGAACTGAGCGTCTCGGCGTTATTAATGACGGTAGGGCAGCCGTACAGACCAACCACGGCAGGGAATGGTGGCTTGATGCGCGGATATCCGCGCTTGCCTTCGAGCGATTCCATCAACGCCGATTCTTCGCCGCATTCGTACGCGCCGGCGCCCGTGTGGGTGATCAAATCAAAATCAAATCCCGTGCCTAAGATGTTTTTACCCACATATCCGCGGTCATAGGCTTCTTTCAGCGCGATGTCCACGATGTCCAGGACGTAGCGGTATTCGCCGCGGATGTAGATGAACCCCTTGAGTGCGCCAAACGCGCGACCGGCAATAACCATGCCCTCGATGAGCTGGTGAGGATCAAGCTCCATCAAGGGGCGATCCTTGCAGCTGCCCGGCTCCGATTCATCTGCGTTGCAGATCAGGTATTTCGGCTTCGGCGAATCCTTGGGCACGAACGACCACTTCATGCCGGTAGGGAAGCCCGCGCCGCCGCGTCCGCGCAGACCGGATTTTTTTACTTCGTCGATGAGCTGCTCGGGCGTCATTTCCTTCAACGCTTTTTCCAGCGCCTGATAGCCCTCGTTCTGCAAATAGGTGTCGATCTTGCGCGAGTTCGGAATTCCCCAGCGCTTGCTGATTACCTGCACTTCCAGGGGACTGCGCGGATGCAGCGCGCCGGAAGTCACCGGTTCCGGGTCCGGTTTCCTGCCCGCATCCAGCGTTTCGATGATGCGGTCAAACTTCAGCGGCGTGAGATTTTCGTAAAAATCGTAGTTCACCTGCATCGCCGGGGCTCCGGTGCAGGCACCGATGCATTCGACCTCTTCGAGCGAAAACACGCCGTCCGAAGTGGTTTCCTTGTTGCCGATGTTCAGGCGCTTTTTGGCGCGGTCCAATAGTTCATTCCCGCCGCGCAGCATGCACGCCACGTTGGTACACACCTGGACGTGATTCTTGCCCCACGGCTTGCGGTGCAGCATCGAGTAGTAAGCCAGCGTTTCCTCAACCTGTACCTCGTGCAGATCGAGCCGCCGCGCAATCTCCGTCACCATCTCGTCGCTGACCAGACCATATTCATCTTGCGCGTACATCAGCATGGGAATCAGCGCACTCCGCTTTACCGGATAGCTGGTCTGCAACTTTTCAAACTTCGCTGCGAGTTGTGCCGAAAGTTCCATATCGTTATGAAATTCCTGCAATGCCCAAAGCTTTTTCGTTACTTTCTGACTCTTTACCGATCCACATCTCCCAAAACGATATCAATCGTCCCGATGCACGCTATCACATCCGAAATGAGCTGCCCCTCAATCAACTTGGGCAGCGCCTGCAAATTGACGAACGAAGGCGAACGGAAATGCACGCGCAAGGGCTTCGCAGACCCGTCACTGGCGACAAAACAGCCCAGCTCCCCGCGCGGCGATTCGACCCCCGAATAGGCCTCTCCCGGCGGCGGCGCAAACCCTTCCGTGAAAATCTTGAAATGGTAGATCAGCGCTTCCATTTCCGTTTTCATCTTCTCGCGCGCCGGAGGGACGATTCCGGGCGCGTCCGTTCGCACCGGCCCGTCGTTGGAGATCTTGTCCATGGCCTGCCGCACGATTTTCAGGCTTTCGCGCATTTCCGCCACGCGTAACATGTAACGGCCAAAGCAATCCGAATCCGTCCGCGTCGGCACGGCAAAATCAAATTCTTCATAACTCGAATACGGGAACATGCGGCGATTGTCGTACTCGAGGCCCGCGGCGCGAATCGTCGGGCCGGTCATGCTCAGGGCCACCGCGTCTTCGAGCGAAATGTATCCGATACCTTGCGTGCGACCCATCCAGATGCGGTTCTTCGTGAGCAGCGTTTCGTAGTCGTCCACGCGGCTGGGCATCATCTTGAGAAACTTATCAATGGCCGCGCGCCAGCCTGCCGGAGGATCGAGCGCCAAGCCGCCTATACGAATGTAACTTGTCATCATGCGCTGCCCGGCAAACAGCTCGAAAATTTTCAAAATTTCTTCGCGCTCGCGGAAGCAGTAGAGAAACACCGACATCGCGCCCAAATCGATCGCGTGGGTCCCCAGCCAGACGAGGTGCGAGGAGATTCGTTGCAACTCGACCAGCATCACGCGCACATACTGCGCGCGCTTTGGAACTTCGAGGCCCAGCAACTTTTCAACCGCCAGGCAATACACCAGGTTATTTCCAAGCGGATTCAGGTAATCCATGCGGTCGGTCAGCGTGATGGCCTGGGAATAGGTTTTGTCTTCGCAGGACTTTTCGATTCCGGTGTGCAGATATCCGAGGTCCGGAACGGCCTTTACGACTGTTTCGCCGTCCAGTTCGAGCGCGATGCGGAGCACGCCGTGCGTCGAAGGGTGCTGCGGCCCCATGTTCAAAACCATGGTTTTGGCGTTACCGATGGGTGTTTCGACGGTGGTCATGCGCCGGCCTTCCTGAATCCCGGGATATACGTGGAGGGCACATCGCGGAATCCCTGCACCGGGTAGTCTCTGCGCAGCGGGTGACCTTGCCAATCGTCGGGCAGCAAAATGCGCCGCAAGTCCGGATGCCCGGTAAACTGAATGCCCATCAAATCGAAGATTTCGCGCTCCAGCCAATTCGCTCCCGGCCATACGGGCACCAGCGAATCCATCACGGGATCGCTTCCGGAGAGTTTGATTTTCAGGCGCAAGCGATCCCGGCGGGACATGGACACCAACTGATAGTTCACTTCAAAGCGCGGCTCCATGGGGAAACGGTCGACGCAGGTGGCATCGGTGAGGAAATTGAACAACAGCGCGGGATCGACCCGGCAGTGCTCCGCAGTTTCTACAATCAGTTCGCGCGGCACCACGATGGTTGTTTCGCCCCGGTCTCCGGTCACTTCGGCGACGGCCCGGCCATTCCACGCACACAGGTGGTCAACCACAAAATTAGCGTTTTGGCTGGTATTCTCGCTCACGTCTTGAGTGCTTTTCCCGAACAGGATGGGCGCCTATCGTTTCCAGTCGAGCGCGCCTTTTTTCCAGAGATACACGTAGCCAACCATCAGAATCGCGATGTACAGCATCATTTCTCCAAAGCCGTACCAACGCAAAGACCGAAACACAAAAGCCCACGGGTATAGAAAAATGGCTTCCACGTCGAACAAAATGAAAACCATGGCCACCAGGTAGAACCGTACAGAAAACGGTTGTCGCGCATCGCCTGTCGGCACCATGCCGCATTCGTAGGCTTGCTGCTTGGCTTTATTCGGCCGGCGCCAGCCAACGATTACGCTCAACGCGCTAATCAAGCTCGCTATAAATACAGCAATGAGCAGGTGTAAAAGAAGCGGAGTGTAGACATGTATGCCGGAATCGCTCATGGCGAAGCGCTATAATAACGATTCGAGGGCACTCGGTCAAATGCCCGGAAAAAAATAAGCGCCCTCTCATTTGCAGCGTCTTGGGACGAAAGCGACTACCCCCATGTTGTTTGGCCACAACTCGAACGTAAAGGTCGGTGAGACCACGTTTCATGTGCAAACGGAGGACCGCGGAGTTACCACCGCGCTTATCGATACGACCGTTTATTTCATGGGGCGTGTGATGCATCGCCGCACCAACAACTATCATGATTTGGTGCCGCTCGACGCGGATCGCGAAGAGGCGCTGCGGTTGCGGCTTGATGAGCAGCATCGATCTACGCTGGAGGACATACGTTCTGGCGTGTTGTATTTGGCGCCGCCGCCGAGCGTTAGGCCGGGGCGCACGGCAACAAATGCGGTTGTTGAGCAGATTTCAGAGAACAACTCCGCTGATACGGAAACGCTGCCTGCCCCGCCGTCCACGATGAGCGGGCTCGCCGCTGCAAGTGCTCCATCGACAGCAGCGCACGCAAACGCGATCCCCAGCGCAAACGGATCTAACGCTCACGGGGGCGCTAATAAAGGCGAGGGCGCAGACGAACTTGCGGATCCCATTCCGTCGCCGTTGAAACTGGAATTGCGCAACGCGCGGACTTGGCTCTCTGGCAAACAAGCTAGCCTCGAAATCGCGGTGACGAATCCGAGCGGCGAACCGCTTTCGGGTGCGAAAGTGCTGGCATACATCGAAGGCGCCGCCACGGCCGAGCAATATCCTGGCGAAACAGACGCCAGCGGACACGCGCAGATCACTTTTGCCATGCCGCGACTCTCCGGAGCGCCCGCGGCACTGGTCATCGAAGCGTGGCGCGCACACGGCGAGCCCATGTCTCGCGCCACGCTGCACGGTAAAGTGCGCTTCGCGTTGCGGACCAAACCTCGGCCCGCCTAGGTGAGCCAATAGCCAAGCAACTTGTATGCCGAAGAAAAAACAGATTCCTCGCTCTGCTCGGAATGACGAGGGGCGAGTTAAGCGTAAATGAATGAGATACGCAGCGCGTGATAGGCGCGACGACTAACCGCCGCCGACAAACTGCA
>JBEKVU010000375.1:0-4679 GCA_049513775.1 Candidatus Acidiferrum sp. | reverse complement strand
AACATTGTGGGAAGTACGCTAAAACTGAACGCGGTTTCTTATACGGTGGTGGGAGTTGCGCCGCGCGGATTTGGCGGGACGGTACCGGATGCGCCGGACGTGTGGGTGCCGCTGATGATGTCGGGGCAGGTGCGGCCCGGCGTTCATTTGCTCGAGGATCGCGACTATATGTCGCTGCAGCTCGTCGGACGGCTGAAGCCTCGAGAGAGACGGGAAGAGGCGCAGGCGGAATTGACAGTGCTCGCTCAGCAATTTTCGCAAAACGGGGCACCCGCGGGGGAGAAAAATCACCCTGTAGGCGTGACGGTGACCGCCGGGGAGTTTCTTAACCCGCAGGAGCGAAGCGAGGTCTTGCCGCTGGTAGCGCTGGTGATGGCAGCGGTGGGGCTGGTGCTACTGATCGCGTGCGCAAATGTCGGCAACCTGCTGCTGGCGCGGGGAGCGAGCCGGCAAAAAGAGATCGGCATCCGGCTATCGCTCGGCGCGAGTCGTGCGCGGGTGGTACGGCAGTTACTGACCGAGAGCATGCTGCTGTCGCTGGCGGCGAGTGGTGGCGGAGTGCTTTTGTCGCTGTGGATCGCGGATGTGTTGCTGGCAGCGGTGCATCCGCCGGGACTACACCGGGTAGCGCTCGATGTGAAGCCGGATGTTCGTGTACTCGGTTTCACGTTGTTGCTAGCGGTTATGACCGGGCTGATTTGTGGATTGTTGCCGGCGCTGCGCTCGTCAAAACAGGATTTGGCGGCGGCGGTGAAGGAAGAATGGAAGGCGTTTGGGGGGCGGGTGAGCAAGTCGCGATTGCGCGGCGTGCTGGTGGTTTCGCAGGTGGCGGTGTCTTTGTTTCTTTTGGTGGGCGCGGGCCTATTGGTTCGCGCGCTTGAAAAGGCCCAGGCGGTCAGCCCGGGATTTGAAATGAAAAGTGTCCTGGTGGTGTCGACGAACATGCAGTTGCGCGGTTACGACGCGGCGCGCGCCAAGGAGTTTCAGAGAGAGCTGGCGGAACGGCTTGCGGGAGTGCCTGGAGTGCAAAGTACCGGGCTGGCGCGCACGGCGCCGCTCGGCTCGAGTTTTGCGATTACGCGCATTGCGGTTGAAGGACACGCGGAGTCGCCTCTATCGCGCCTAGCGCTGGTAAATTTCAACACGGTTTCGCCTGGTTATTTCGAAACGCTGAAGATTGCGATTGTTCGAGGACGGAGTTTCAGCGCACAGGATCTCGCGCAACAAGCACGGGTTGCGGTGATCAGTGAAGCGCTGGCGAAGCGCTACTGGCCGGGGACAGATCCAATCGGCAAACGATTTAATGGAGGCGGAAATTCGGCCTACCGCGAAGTGATTGGCGTGGCCAAGGATGTGCGGAGCGTGTATCTCTGGAGCAGCGATGAGCCGTATTTGTACCTGCCGGTTACTCCGGCGGAGGCTTCGGATATGCAGCTTTTTGTGCGAACGGACCGCAATGCCGGCGCGGTGATGGGCGCGATTGCTGATTCCGTGCGGATCATGGATAGCGGCTTGCGGGTTTCGACGCAGCGGCTCGATGAGAATCTCGCGCTGTGGATCTGGCCTTCGCAACTCGGCGCGGCGCTTGCAGCTACGCTGGGATTTTTTGCGCTATTCCTGGCGGCTGCGGGGATCTACGCGGTGATGGCGTACGCGGTGACGCAACGAACCCGCGAGATTGGGATTCGCATGGCGCTGGGTTCGCAGAATACGGACCTGCTAAAACTCTTGCTGGGCGAGGGGATGCGTCTGGTGGGAGTTGGCGCAGCGATCGGATTGCTGGCGGCGGCCGGTGGATCGCGCCTGCTCGCGAAATTTCTCTATGGTCTGAACGCTGTGGACGGGCTGGCGTTCGCCAGCGTTTCGGCATTGCTCATGGTTGTGGCGCTGCTGGCCTGTTGGCTTCCGGCGCGGCGCGCGATGCGCGTAGACCCAATGATGGCGTTGCGCCATGAGTAGCCGGGCGCCGAGCGGCCAAGATCCCAAAATTTCCACACACTTAGAACGGGCCGTTGGCTCTGGCCACCGTCGGGGCGAAACTTTGGATTGCGCGCCTCAGAATTGGCGCATTAGTTGAGCTGACGGGCTGGCAGCTGCGTATCGCCTTGGGTCGCGGGCCGCGTATCGGCGGAACGCACTGGTTGGGTCATTTCCGTGGTTTTGATCCAATCGATGGTCTTGACCTCGACGGAGCCGGAACGGCCCTGAGTGTCGGTAATGATCAGGTAGTCGCCTTCGCGATGATACTTGGCGACTTCGATGACCTGGTTGGAGTTGAGGACCAGAATAGTGAAGCGGTCGCTGGCTTGAACTTGCCGAGGCTGCTCGGGCAGAGGTGCTTGCCGTGGAGCGCTGGCTTGGCTAAGTTGCGCGGCCTGAAGCACTGTCGATGACGGGCTCGGCGTCGCGCCGGCTGGACTCTTCCGACTCTGGGCTACCGCGAGCTCTATCGCGTTCGGCTGCTCGAACGTCGGAGTTGCGTTGTAGCTTGAGGGCCGCGCGTAGGGTGGGCGATCAAGGTGCGGGTTGAGCGCCAGACTGCGGGGAATGACGATGTCGTCCATCAGGCGCAGCTCGAGCGGCTCTTCTCCCTTAAGGGTTGGGCGAGGTCCACGGGCCGGCAGAGTGAGGATCTTCCAGGGCCACAGCGGAGGGAGCATCCATTCAACGACGTCCCGGGTGGCGTGGCCTTTGCCGTCGATATCGCCTTCCTTGTCTACCTTATAGCCGCGGGCTTGAATGACCTTGGCGGGTACAGGCATGTCGCCGTAGGGCAGGATGACACGATCAAAGGTGATTCTCAGGTAACCCTTGCCCACGAAATGGCCAGGGTCTTTGTCGGCCTCGAGGTGCCCGCCGAGCATGCTGCCTCGGGGGAAGAGTGTGTGGCCGAACTCCTGTTGCGTGCGTAAGTGACAGAGGACAGGGTCACCGATGGCCGCGGTTTTCGAAGAGAAATTTGGTTCGTCTAGGGTGCACTGCAAGAGAGTACCGGCGGGTACCAGTTGATCCTGAGCGCGGATCACGGTTGCCGATATAAGGATTGCTGCAGAACCCATCAGAATGGTGATGAGTCTTTTCATGGTCTTCCTCCAAGGGTCAATTTCTGAAGCGGCCGTGTGAAGGGCCGATTCCGCTGAACAGCGCCGCGGAGTCGGAGACGGAGACTCCGGCGACACACCCAGTTGCCGGACCACAACCCGGTGCACAAAAAAAAGTCGTAGGGGCTCGATGATTTTTCAGAAAAAAATTTAAAGAGCAGCGCGGTTCGGGGATTTCATGAAGAGTGTCCGGTATTTCGGACACCCCCCTGGGGAACAGGCCTCGATGAGGCTGCAGAAAACGGATCCCTCGCTGCGCTCGGGGAGGGCAGTTTTAGGGCGCGGGCGAAGTGCTTTTACAGGATCGCGGCTAATAGCGCCAGGATTTCAAATCGGCACCGGGAGGGGCGCTGGCGGTGATGCGGTCGAGGATTTTGGGTACGTACATGGTGTTGTAGTGGAGTCGGGAATAGGCGTTCGGTAGATGGGGGTCGCCATTCCAGCAGTGTTCGGCGCGGTCGCCGTATTTCACTTCGCCGCCGTAGGGGGGATTGCTGGTGGCCTTGAGAACGTCTTCGAGATAGTAGACGGCGTTGTTGAGGAAATAGGTGTCAGCGCTGCCTACGTAGACGTGGATCTTTCCGGCGAGCTTCGCTCCCAAAGTGGGCCAATTCTTTTGAATGATGGAGCTTAGGTCGAAATGCTCTTTCCAGTAGGCGGCTACGGCGGGATCGATGTCGCCGGTTTCTTTGTTGAAGATGGGTTGGGGATAGCCGTCGGAGCCTACTGGCCCATAGACCGCTTGCCAGATATCGAATTGTTCGCCGGAGCGGGCGTGGGAGCCCAGGGCTAATTCGTACTGATTTGCTTTTTGGGTGGTGATGAAGGTGTGGCCGAGGTAGTCGCGCTCGGCGGCTTGAGCGACTTCGACGTGTGGGCCGCGGATAAAGAAGGCATTTTTGTCTTCGTAAAGATTGACGTTGGTGAAGCCGCGGAAGTCGACGGGGTCAGGGCAGGCGGCGAAAGCTCCGTTGTAATGGTCAGGATAGAAGACCTGGACGGCGAGAGCTTCCCAGCCGCCGGTCGAACCGCCGTAGACAAAGCGCGCCCAACCTTGGCCGATGCCGCGGAATTTTTTCTCGATGGCAGGGATTAGTTCGGTTTCGATAGCGTCGCCGTAAGGGCCGAGGTTCGCGGAATTTACGGCGTAGGAATCATCGTAGTAGGGATTGGCATGATTGATTTGAACCACGAGGAAGCGCGGAAAGTCCGGAGCGATCCATTGTTGATAAAACTTGTAGGCTTCTTCCTGCTGGATTTTGTTGTAGCCGGCCAGGTGGAAGCGTTCGCTGTAATCCGGTTTTAGGTTGGGATCGGGCGGGGTGGTGCGGAAACCGTGCAGGTCGTCGTTAAAATGATCTTCGAAGATGGCTAGGGGAAAGCGCGCTTCGGGATGCTTGTCAAAACCTTCGGGGACGAGGACATTGGCGCTGAGAAACATGGGGTGACCCCAGAATTTGGTTAGCAGGTCACTTTGGATTTTGAGGTGGCGGATGTACGGGGTGTCTGGTGGTGGCTGAATCGGCGGGATGATTTCCGTGAGCGTGACGGCGATGGGTTCGCCGGAAACGCGCAGGG
>JBEKVU010000374.1:0-4679 GCA_049513775.1 Candidatus Acidiferrum sp. | reverse complement strand
GTGGTGCCATCGGCGATAAAATCCCACACGGCATTCGCGTCGAAACGCGGAAGCATGCGGCACGCTCCTCCAGACCACAGCGCGCAAGAAAGCACATTGATGATTCCGTGTACGTGGTGCAGCGGCAGGCACAGCACGCTGTGATCTTCGCGGGACCACTCCCAAGCTCGCACCAGCGTGGAGATTTGCGCGGCGATATTGTCGTGCGTGGTCACCACGCCTTTTGGTTTGCTGGTGGTGCCGCTGGTGTAGAGAATCATGGCGCGTCGTGCGCTGGCAATTTCCGGCAAGGTGGCGGGTGCTTGCGCACGTAACGCTTCGTAGGAGAACGCGCGACACTGGGCAGCTTCGGCGATCGGCTGAATCAGGGAAGCGGAGGCCGCGTCAAAGACCAGCGTTGATGTTTTGGTGTCGCCGATGAAATATTCGAGCTCCGGTTTCGCGGAGTTGAGCGGCAGCGGGACGGCGATACCGCCGGCCCGCCAAATGCCCCATTGCGTTGCGACCCACGGAAATCCGGGAGACAGCAGAAACGTCACGCGCTCTTCGTTTAAGTCCGCACGGCCGGCGAGGAGCGCGGTCGCTACGCGAGCAGATGCCGCGAGTAAATCCTGGTACGTGTACGACCCTTGTGCATCGGTGATAGCGATGCGGTCGCCGTATTGCTCGGCTCGCTGAATGAGTGGGAGACAACTGGTGCGGATCACCTGCAAACTCTACGTTTTGTCCGCCGGGTTGTCCATACATCGTGAATTGCCTTGGCGGCTGAAGCGGTGCCCTCGCGTGCGAAAGGCGACCGCCTCAGAAGGCGGCCGCTGCAAAGCTCTCCGTCCTTACATTCGATCCCGGGTTTGCGCGACTGTGGCATGGCTACTTCTTTACGAAGATGGACTTGGGGATCATGCAGTGCACTCCTTTGCGGATGTCCACGACCTGGGAGACGCGACAATCGCCGACAATGGAGGTTAGGGCGTAGGCTTCTTCGCGGGTCATGGGAACTATTTTTTGCTCCGCGAGGAAATTTAGCGTTTCGCGTACAGCGATTTTCATAGCTTCGTTCAAATCTTCGTCGAAGCCCATGAAAATATAATCCGTGGACGTTTCCGCGCGCGGCCAGTCGATATGCAAATCCTTGCGCACGATGGGCTCGATTTCGATTTCTTTGTAGGAGCATTCGAGCGCGGTGAGATTCACTTCGCCGTTGCCTTGTAGGCAGTGGGAATCGCCGGTCCAGATTAATCCGCCCTTTTGGAAGATGGGGAAGTAGAGCGTGGAACCGACCTGCAATTCGTTGACGTCCATGTTGGAACCGTTTTTCCACGGGCGCAGCGTGCTGGTGCGACCTTTGGCGTCGTGAATGGGGGGACCGGCTTTTTCCTGGGGCTCGTTGGGATCCGGGCCGACCGCGATGGTTCCGGGGAACGGCTTTAGATGCAGGACGATTCCGGGCTTGAACTCGGTGGTCATGGTGTCGCTGTTGAGCTTGAAATATTGCACGTGGCCCTCAGGAAATTCCGAAGCCAGCAAGCCGACGGTAGGGAACTGCGCGCCGGGAAGATTGAAGTTGAAACCGGAATCTTTCATGACAATTTTCTTGATGCGAATTTCCATGACGTCGCCGGGCTCGGCGCCGTTGACGTAGATCGGCCCGGTGACGGAATGCGGCCCGCCGCCGGGATTGGCGAGGCGCAGCTTCACGATTTCGTCCATGGTAGCGCCGGGTTTGATCTCGTCGAGAGCGTGGCGCAGTGTCTCGATGGAAACGGTATCGCCGGAATTGATGGTGAGCTTGGGTTTTTCCGATGGATCGTACCAGCCCCACTGCACGGTTGCGCTAGTCGCGGACAGCACATAATGTGTGCTTGCGGATTTCTGTGCGGCCTCGGGCCTGGGAGTACCTTGTGTTTGCGCCGCGGCGAGTCCCACACCGCCTAGAATTGCGAACGTGAACAGCCATATTCCCTCGACCAACCGCACCCTCAAACTTTTCTGCGATGCAATCATTGTTGAACTCCTTTTTGATCGGAACTCGCAAACCAACCCGAATGCCCGGGTGGGGATTGCGAGTATAGGAAAGCAGCGGCAGAGATGCTCGCGGAAAAGAGAAGTGGCCGATACGAAAGTTGATCGAGGTGGCGTTTGCACATGCGGCAGAATTCTCGTACCCGATTAAATACAATGCAGTTAGCTGTCCGTGGATGGTGGCCCCCCCTCCGGCGTTCCCGTGGAAGTGTTCATTCTGCTGGGGTTACGATGCAAAATGGAGAAATCGCGAGAGGTTTCGTTGATTCTATTGCACTCATCGATCCGCATATTGCGAATCATGGAAGTGCGGATTCTAAAGAGGTTACGGAGCATCCTAGGGGTGATCGCGGGGAATTGGCGGGGCGCGACCGAGAGCACCGGCGACGGCGATGCCAGCTGGGCGCGACACTACTGACCATGGCGCGCCTAAGTACCGTTGTCAGTAGCTACCGGATCAGTACTACTGTCGAATGTTAGAGGGTTCTAGGAGCGCAACAAGCAAGAGGTGGTTTGCTTCTCCGAGTGCGAAAAGAGCCGATTCGCGCTGCGTTTAGGAAGGCCTTCGAGAAAACACCCATCTTGCGCGGGCAGCCGTAACCGCGAGATGAGTGCTAGGGCCTGCGGTCCATCACAGTCTTGAGCAGGTTGCCGAGTTGATCGGCGGTGAATTCGTTGCCTTCGAGGTTGGCCACGAGGCGGCCTTGGCGGTCGATGACCGCGGTGTGCATGGAATGGACGATCATGCCCATGTCCGGCCAAAAATTCATACCGAACATTAAACAGACGCGCTTAACCTCCGCGGGAGGTCCGGTGAGGAAGTACCATCGTTTGGCGCTGGCTTTCCACATGTTGGCGTACTTGGAAAGAGCCTCGGGGCCGTCGTTGGTGGGGTCAAAGGTGATGGTGAGAAGCACCAAGTCGTTGTCCAGGCGGTCCGTAAATCGTTTTGCCACCAGCCCGAGGTTGTTCGATAGACGGAAGCAATACTCGGGAAAGGAGCATCGCGTGTACACAAAAGAGATGGCGACAACCTTCCCAGACAAAGCAGAAAAATTAAGTGGATGCCGGTATTGATCGACCAAGGTAAAGTCCGGAACTTTTTGGTCCACGGCCAACATTTGCGGGGCACTAGGTTTGGCGTCGAACGCGCCCTCGATCATCTCCAGCATGCGGACTTCCAGGGGCCGTTGGTCAGAGCTTTCGAATCGATGGATCTTAATGTTATCCGCGTAGGACGAATCGGAGTCCACCACCAGCGTGAAATCCACTAACACGCCGGGGCGAATGGTTTTCAAGTTTTCGGGATCGCGCACGCCGACGGCCATCACCATGGCGTCCATGAACCCGGGAATTTCCTTGCAAGAGACCACGAATTCGCTTGGGGCGTTGATTTTTAACACAAGCCCGAACGCCGAATATTTTTTTTGCGACGCCTGAACGCCTGGGGCGACTGACAACAAAAGCGCGACTATCACCATGGGCAGCACGGGCGTTACGCGCGCGACGGGCGCTGCAACCGAGGCTGCAACCCGCAACCATCGATGGGCAGCTCCGATGGGTGTCATGGTTTAGCGCCTCCTTCAAGGGTGACGCTGGCGGCTTTGGCAACCGAGACGCTAGGAGGATGCGAGGCTCCGAGGCGATACGTGTGCCGCTTGAACTTGGTATAGTCTGCGGAAAATTCCTTAATCGAGATGTATTGGTCCATGGCCACGTTCTTGAATTCCTGCCGCGTATCGCTCGTGGGCCACCACGTCTCGATCTTGGTGATGCTCGCAGCAGGGCCCAATCCGACGTTCTGCTCGAGCGGCGAGGCTCCCCAAGAGCCTCTGGAGTCTACGGTGCGATAGAAGGAGTGGGTCTTACCGTCGCGATCCTCGGTGGTAACCGTGACGCGTGCGCCGATGGCTGCGCGATTGGTCTTAACGCCCACGAGCTTGATGGCGATCCAGTGATTGTCATGGCCGGGATTGCGGAACACGCGGAGGGCGTGCGCGTCGGAAGGAACCGCGCCGCCCATTTGCACGACGATGTCTTCATTGCCGTTGTTCTCAAGGTCCGCGAACACGATCCCGTGGGTCTTGTGAAGCTCGCCGGTGCCGGAAGAAGGGGTGATATCCACAAAGGATTTCCCACCCTTGTTGCGCATCAAGACGTTGGGCGCCAAAGTGCCGTAGGAGGGATTTCCTGTGCCGAGGTAAAAGTCGAGGAAGCCGTCGTTGTCGACATCGCCGTAGTTTGCACCCATGGGCATGAAGACTTTGTCCAGCCCGACTTCGCTGGTGACATCGGCGAAGGTGCCGTCGCGCATGTTCCTGTAGAGCTTCATCGGTCCGACGTTGTGGCCCAGGCCGAGGTAGGTGCGCATGGTCTCTTCCATCGACGCATAGTCGCTGGCCACGAACAGGTCCGGCCAGCCATCGTTGTCGTAATCGAAGAACCAGGTGCCGAAGCTTTGCCAGGATTGCTGCACCCCGGCTTGGGCCGCTACGTCCGTGAAAGTCCAGTCGTGATTGTTGTGATAGAGGAAGTTATCTCCGCGGATGTTGGAGACAAAGAAATCCGGATAGCCATCGTTGTCGTAATCGGCGGTGACCACTCCTTTGGTAAACTGCGTGCGGTCCACCCCCGCTCCGAGCGAAATATTCTCGAAA
>JBEKVU010000373.1:0-4684 GCA_049513775.1 Candidatus Acidiferrum sp. | reverse complement strand
CGCCGATGCCGAGAATTCTGCCGTTGATGCAGGGCTCGGTTTCGCCGTGTAGGTACGAGCGGTTGTTGAGCGTTTTGAACACGAGGTGCTTTTCGACGCGGTCGATCATTTTGCGAGCCTGCCTGCTGGCGGGATCTAGACCAAGGTCTTTCAAGACGACGAGAGCGTAGAGAGTAACGAGGTCCCACTGCCCTCCGGGCCAGCTCCCGTTGGGAAGTTGGCGGGCGAGAAGTTTTGCTCCCCAGCCTTCGGTGGCGACCCGGGAGCGCTCGGCGGCAATTGCTTCGGCGGTTGTGTCGGTGAGGTCGCTCATGACCTGCCAACGGATGGCTGGGTCAGAATCGAGGAGCCATTTTATGTGCGCGGGACGGGGGGCGTAGTCGGGGAGACTCATTTGTCGTTTATAGCATGCTGTGGGGATGTTTTTGACCCTTGCAACGAACGGTTTGCGTTGGCGGCTTCACAAGGGCTGCTGCTTATTAAATCGCGTCATGATGTGACGAACTGGGAACGGGGGATAGGAAGTGGGTTTAGACTGGTGGCGCTTTCAAAGGCAAAAGGAAATCTGGCATGAAGCGAATTGCTGTTGTGACACTGCTGGTGGCGCTGGGCGCTGGATGGTCGATGCCGAGCGATGCGCGAGATGCGGGCGTCGCACAAGGTGCCACCCAATCCAATAAAGCAGAGCAGAAGAAACAGAAGGCATTCTACGCGTACCAAAAGAGACAGGAGAAAGCGCAGGCAAAGGCGCAACGAAAAGCAGACAAGCAGCAACAAAGGGCTGCGAAGAAATACCAAAAGGAGCAACATAAGTTGCTCAAGAACGCGACCCTCCCCGTTAAAACCAAGTCGTCGATCCGCTGAGCAGTATCCGCACCGTCAAGTAGTGCGCAGGACGCCGGGGCCACTACAAAGCGAGTGGCCCCGGAGGGCGTCGCCACAGAACACAGGGAAAGGGCCAAGGTGCTAGTCGGCGGAGTGGGTTGGGGCTTGGAGACGTTCGATCGTGGCGCCCACGTCTTGGAGTTTTTCTACGATTTGTTCGTAACCGCGGTCGATGTGGTAGACACGGTCGATGATGGTTTCGCCCTGGGCTACCAGGGCGGCTAAGACCAAACCCGCGCTAGCTCGCAGATCTGACGCTTGCACGGTGGTTCCCGTTAATTTCGCTGGGCCGCGGACTACTGCGCGGCGATTGTCGATGGCGATGTGGGCGCCCATGCGGAGCATTTCGCTGGCGTGGAGGAAGCGATTTTCGAAGATCGTTTCGGTGATGATGGAGCTGCCTTGGGCTTGGGTGGCGAGGGCCATGTATTGGGCCTGCATGTCGGTGGCAAAGCCGGGGTATTCCTCGGTGGTCATGTCCGAGGCGACCAGATTTTTCGCGCCGCTTACGTGGAGAGTGGTGGCGTCGACGAACTCCACGGGGACGCCGGTTTCGGCCAGCTTGGCGATGATGGCTCCCTGATGGTCGGGGGCGCAGTTGGTGATGGTGAGATCGCCGCTGGTGATAGCGCCGGCTACGAGGAAGGTGCCGGTTTCGATGCGATCGGGGATGACCGTGTGGTCGGTGCCGTGGAGTTCTTTGACACCGCGGATTTTCAGGATGCTGGTGCCGTCGCCGGTGATTTGCGCGCCCATTTTTCGCAGCATAATTACCAGGTCGGTAACTTCGGGTTCCCTAGCGGCGTTTTCTAAGATGGTTTCGCCATCGGCTAGAGTAGCGGCCATTAGAATATTTTCTGTTCCGGTTACGGTGATTTTGTCGAAGACGATGTGGGCGCCTTTTAAGCGGCCGTGGTTAGGGACCTTGGCCTCGATATAGCCGGCTTTGGTTTCGACGTCGGCACCCATTTTTTCAAGGGCGGTCAGGTGCAGATCGACTGGGCGCGCGCCGATGGCGCAGCCACCGGGCAGAGAAACCCGCGCTACGCCTACACGGGCGATTAATGGGCCTAGCGTCAGAATCGAGGCCCGCATCGTTTTCACCAGTTCGTAGGGAGCTACTTCGTCGTTCAACTTTGTGGCTTGCAGTGTGTAATCGCTCGCGGGGAATTCCTTGATGGCAACATTCACGTGCATGAAGGTCAGGAGCTTGCTCATGGTGATCAGGTCGCGGACTTTTGGGATGTTGTGCACGTGTAGCGGTTCGGCGGTGAGCAATGAGGCGGCCATGACCGGGAGCGCGGAATTTTTTGCACCGCTGATGGCGACTTTGCCTTTGAGGGATTTGCCGCCGATGATGCGAAATTTGTCCATACTGTTTCTGGGTCCTGTCCTCTAGAGATTGTGTTTTGTGGGCTCATGTGGCAGTTAGAAATCAAAGGCACGGGTCGGAAGACCCAGCGCTACGAAATCATGGATTCATGGCACGGCGGAGATGGCCTTTCGCTACCTGCAATTTCTGTTTGGCCTCGTTAGCGCTGATGTGATGTTTCAGCATTACCAGAGCTACGCGCAGGTTGTGTCCGGACTGACGCAGGGTGTGTTCGGCGGAAGCCAACCGTGTGCCGCTGGCTTCCGCCAGTATGCGGACGCCGCGGCCGATAAGCTTTTTGTTGTTCATCACTAGGTCGATCATCAGGTTTTCGTAGGTGTGACCGAGGCGCACCATCGCGGCGGTGGAGAGCATGTTGAGGACCATTTTTTGCGAGGTGCCGGCTTTCATGCGCGTGGAGCCGGTGACCACTTCGCAGCCGACCTCCGGGGCGATGGAGATGCCCGCAAGTTTGGCGAGTGGCGAATGGCGATTGGCGGTGAGCGCGATGGTCATGGCGCGACGGCGGCGCGCGAACTTGAGTGCGGACAAGACGTAGGGAGTAGTACCGCTGGCGGCGATGCCGACGACGACGTCACGGCGATGGAGCTTGATCGCGCGAAGATCGCGCACGGCGCTGCTGGCCGAATCTTCGGCGCCTTCGACCGCACCGGTAATCGCTTTTCTGCCGCCGGCGATCAAGGCAATCACGACATCCGTTGTGATGCCGTAGGTGGGAGGCAACTCGACGGCGTCCAGCAGCGCGAGGCGGCCGCTGGTGCCGGCACCCACGTAGATCAGGCGTCCACCCTGGTGGATGGCGAGCACGATGGCGTCCACGGCCGCGGCAATACGCGGCAACTCGCGCGCGACGGCGCCCGGGACCTTGCGATCTTCGCGATTGATCAGGCGCACGATTTGCAGCGCGCTCATCGAATCGAGATTCTTGGACGCGGGATGGCGCTGTTCGGTACGACGCTTTTCCTCGGGCCGAGAAGGCATCTCCCAAGTATAGCTGTGCGCCGGAGTATTTCCGGCGAGCGTAGCGAGAAACGACGTTGTGTGGCGACAACCCATTAACAGCTTCGACGAAACCCTGCCTTTCCTTTTTCGGTGCGGTATCGCGAATCGGCTATGATGGAAAATCGTCGCTTCTGCGGGTGGTTTTGTTGCAATCGCGGAATATCCTATGTCAATGGACGTATTGAAGAAGCTGTTTGAGGCGCACTTCCACTCGCCGGCACAGCAGGTGCGGCCGCTAGAGGGCGAGTTGGGAGGCTCCGGGCGCAGACTCATTCGCCTCTCGAACGAAGGTGGCACGGCGATCGGCGTTTTGTATGATGTGCGCGAAGAAAACCGCGCGTTTTTGGAATTCTCCAAACATTTTCGCAAGCACGGTCTGCCGGTGCCGCAGATTTACGGCGAAGATCTGGAGCAGGGTGCGTACCTCGAAGAGGATTTGGGCGATACCACGCTGTTTCAGTTTCTTGCAGAAAATCGCCAAGACGAACAGATCGCCGCGCGCGTTGCGGAAGCGTATCGCCAAGTGGTCGCGGTGTTGCCGCGGTTTCAGGTGGAAGCTGGACGCGATTTGGATTACAGCGTGTGCTATCCGATTGGAAGTTTCGACCGGCAGTCGGTGGCGTGGGACCTGAACTACTTCAAATACTATTTTTTGCGGCTGGCGGGGGTGCCGTTCAACGAACAAGCGCTGGAGAATGATTTCAGCCGGTTGACTGATTTTCTGATGAGCGCGGACCGCGACTACTTCATGTATCGCGATTTTCAGTCGCGCAACATCATGCTGCGCGAGGGCCAGCCCTTTTTCTTAGACTACCAGGGCGGGCGCAAAGGCGCGCTGCAATATGACATTGCTTCGCTGCTGTTCGACGCCAAGGCAGACCTGCCTCCGGAGTTGCGCCAGGACTTGCTGAATCACTATCTCGACGCGCTGGGGCGTTACGTGAAAATTGACCGCGAAGCGTTCCTGCGACACTACTACGGGTACGTTTACGTAAGGCTTATGCAGGCCATGGGGGCTTACGGCTTCCGTGGATTTTACGAGCGCAAGACGCATTTTCTGCAAAGCGTGCCGTACGCGATGAAAAATCTGCGCTGGCTGCTGCATCACGCGGAGCTGCCGATTGCGTTACCGGCGCTGATGGGCGCGTTCCGGGACATGCTGGCGTCGCCGAAATTGCAAGGCGTGGCCAACGACACGGAAAGTCTGGCGGTGCGCATTTTTAGTTTTTCGTTTCATCGCGAGATGCCGAAGGACGAAAGCGGTAACGGGGGCGGATTTGTTTTTGATGGGCGCGGGCTGCCCAATCCGGGGCGCGAAGAGCGCTTCAAGGCGCTCACGGGAAAAGATGCGCCGGTGATCGAGTATTTGAACCAGCAGGAAGGCGTGCACCAGTTTTTGGCCGG
>JBEKVU010000372.1:0-4688 GCA_049513775.1 Candidatus Acidiferrum sp. | reverse complement strand
TCAACTGCAGAAGGTATCGCGGAGATTTATAACTGCTATCTTCCAGATCCAACCGCCGCCGTTCGCCTCCTACCACGGCTAACAGGTCTATTTCCGTGTTTCCGTTTTCGTTGGAAATGTACGCCAGGGTTTTTCCATCGGGCGACCAGCGCACGTTGGTGATGTCGTAGTCGCCGTAGGTCAGCGGAAAGGCGTCGCCGCCATTTGCGGGCAAGAGCCACAGTTGGTGCCAGTTGCGGCCGAGATATGAGCTGTACACGATGCGCGAACCGTCCGGAGAAAAATCCGGCCGCGCCTTCCAGTTGGTCTCTTCGTAGTGGATTTCGCGCGCTTCGGCGTCGGGCTGCGCTTTCACGCGCCAGAAGCCGCCGGTGCCGTACCGGTGGCCGCGGTTGGAAACAAAAAGGATTTCCTGGCCGTCGCGCGACCACACCGGGCTGATTTCCATGTCGTACGCGCTGTAGTAATAGCGCGGCAGCGGGCTTTTCGTTTCGCCCGTCAAGCGCGTGATGTTTTCCAGTTTTCCATCGCGAAGATCCGCCACGAAAATATGAAAGCGTTGGTTATAGAGCGTCGAAACAAAAACCAGCTTCTTGCCGTCCGGCGACCAGCGCGGCTCAAGATTTACCGCGCCGCCGCTGGTCAGTTGTTTGGTTGCGCCCGTGGACACGTCGAGCAGCCAGAGTTCCAGCGCATCTTGCTGATACGCACAATAGACGATAAATTTTCCATCCGGCGACCAGTCCGGCTGGTAATCGTAACCGTCGCCATCGGTCAGCTGCTGCGCGGAAGTTTCTGAAATTTTCTGGCGCCACAGCGAGCCGCCCATGCTGTACGCCACTTCCCTTGAGTCCGGCGACCACGCCACGCTGCTCGGCCCGCTGGTCAACTGCGGCAAATACATTTCGCGAAAATAATAAGGATGGGGAAGATCGATCTGTTCAAGAACCGGCCGGCGCTGTGCCTCAGCGATGCTCGCTGCGCCCGCCGCAAACACCAGCACCACGAGCAACCGCGCGGCATCACGAGACCGAAACGCCAAATTTACGCCTCCGGCCAAATCCCCAGCGCGCGCCGCAAATCGACCAGCTGTCCCAAGTGATAGGCATTGTGATCGGCGAGCACCAGCGCTTCGCGTAAGACATTTTTCCCATGGTCATACGGAAACGGTGCGTAGAGATCCGTTTTCGGGTCCTGCACGAGCGCGATCATTTGCATCAGGTCGTAGTGAAATTCGCGCACGCTCTCGTCCCACGCGGCGGGGTTGGGGGGAATCGGCGTTTTCGGCCAGTAGCCTTCCGGAAAGTCCGGCGAGACGTGCTCGGCGTTGCGGCTGAACTCGAGAATGTCCCGCTGCGCCAGACGTGCGTGTTCAAGCAGCTGCCAAGCAGTGTGCGGCAATCCTCTTACCAGCACGCCGCGTTTCCTCAGCGGAAATCCCTCCAGCACATCGCTGAAACTTACGTGTGCCTGTCCGCCTTTGAGCAGCAGCACGAGCTGCTTGCGCAAATCCTGATCGTCATTCCGATTTGCGGCATTTCCTGAACTCTTGCGCCCGCGAATGTGCGAACCAAGGCTTCTCTTCTTTTTCATAACCAGCACTGGCGTCTCCGGCGTCCTGGCAGCGACTTCCGGAAGGGGAGTCTAGAGTGTAAATCGAACGGCGCGCGGATGGCGATCTTTTGCTGCAGCGCCATAAAATGGGCTATCGGCGGTCCCCGCGTCAAACATTTGCGGAATGCGTTGAGCTGCTGGCATACTTTCTGACTCCCCGCAGACTGCAGCGAAAGTACCGTTTTCCATGGGACCCTGGCGTTCTTGTGAAAGAAAGAGGCGGCGACGATGAAGCGCGAATATCACCATTGGTACTCTCCGCGGCTGGGTATCGAAATGGGCGTGGTGGTCTATGGCCACTGGGGACCGCCGCTGCTCGGCTTTCCGACCAGTGCCGGCGATGAGTGGGAGCTTGAAGGCCAAAGTATGGTTGGCGCGCTCGCCGATTTCATCGATGGCGGACGGGTGAAACTTTTCACCGTCAATTCCATCAACGGACAGAGTTTTTATAACAAGGGCGCGCATCCTTTTCATCGCAGCTACGTGCAGGCGGTGTTCGATTCCTATTTGCGCGAAGAAGTTGTGCCGTTCATCTGGAACAGCTGTCAATCGCCAGGCATTGCTATCAGCACCATGGGCTCTTCGTTTGGCGCGTATCATGCGGCCAATTCGCTCTTCAAGCATCCGGATGTGATCAAGCGCTGCTTCGCCATGTCCGGCGTGTACGACCTGCGCAATTTCATGGACGGCCTGTACGACGACAATTTTTACTTCAACAATCCGGTGGATTACCTCGCGAACGTGAGCGATCCCTGGGTGCTCGGCAATCTAGCCAGTTGCGACATTCACTTGACTACGGGAACGGGCGCATGGGAAAAGCCCGAGCCCACCTATCGCCTGTCTGAAATTTTAAGTCGCCGCGGCATCCGCCACTCCGTGGACAATTGGGGCCCGCAAGGCGGCCACGACTGGCCCTACTGGAAGCATCAAATGCGCGAGTACATCTCCCGCCTGTTTTAAGGGGTGGCGGTCCGGAGCTTGATTCGAGAGCTTAGGTAAAATATTTTTTTAGTGGCTCGAAATAGTGCTCGGTCCAGCCTGAATAGAGGTGGTCGTAGTCGCCGGCGGGGAAGCCGTAGTGCTCAAGTCCGACCAGCGTTCGGTCGGCTTGTGGTTTGAAGTCGAAGCGGACGATCGAATAGACGCCTGGTTCCCAATGTGCCGGGCGCCAGGCCTGCACGATGCGCGTGCTTGGGGTCAGTTCGACGTTGCGACCTTCAATCAATCCTCCAAACATGGTAAACGCGCCGCCCGCTTGCGGATCGATGTTCGCGGGCAAGCCGCTGAATACGGTGAATTGCTTGGAATCCAGAATCGCTTCGTAAATACGCTGCGGCGTGGTTTTGAGGATTACCTCCTGATGCAGCGCCGTGCGCGGGTCATTGGCGGGCGTACTCGGAATTTCTTTCATGGCCTGCGGCGGAGCCTCGGCGAAAAGTTTTGCGCAACTAGCCAGGCCGAGGGCAAGGGCGGCCCCGGCGATGATTTGACGGCGTGTGGCGCGCTCTGGTGGCGTCATCAAGTCTTTGCTCTCGAGCATGTTGGGATCCTTCCAATCGGTATTGTGTGACGTGCGGGCATAACAACACGCGGGCAAAATATGTTCAAGATAATGTTTTGCTGGCCCACGTAGGATCTTCGGGGACATACTCGAGCAATAGAGGAGGGCCTGCGCGCGCAGTGGCAGGCGCAGGCCGGAACGAGGGAGGGATCCTTATGCCTTATGCCGCGGGTCACACCAGCCAAGTACGCGGAAAAATTGTTGCAAGCGCGCGGCGGCTGTTTAATCGCGGCGGTTTCGACGGCGTGTCCATCGCCGATATTATGGCTGGAGCAGGACTGACGCACGGCGGCTTTTACGCCTATTTCAAAAGCAAAAGCGATTTGTACGCGGAAGTATTGGGCTGCTTTTTCACCGATCCGGAATGGAAGAGTTGCTGGGACGGCGTCGAAGTGGATCTATCGGCCACGGACGTTGGTTCGCAAGTGGTGCGCGCGTACCTATCGCGGCAGCATTTTGAGGACGTCGAGAATTCCTGCCCGATGGTGGCGCTGCCGACCGACGTGGCGCGCAGCGGCGAAAGCGCCAAGCGCGCTTTTGAGACGGTGTTTCAGGCGATGGTCAGCGTGCTCGAACGCAGCGCCACGAAAAATGGCCTGCCGCGTCGCGCCACGGCGCAGGCGGCGGCCGCGCTGTGCGTGGGCGGAATGGTGGTGGCCCGCGCGATGCAAAACCGCGAACACGCCGACGATTTGCGCGATGCGTGCATGACGGTTGCCTTAGAGCTCGGCGGCTGGGGCGCCGCAAAGAAACACCCGCGCGCGAGCGGGGCACAGAAAAAAGGTGCGAGACAAGAGCTTCGAGCAAGAGGCCCCGGGTGATGCGCGGCAGGCTTAGCTACCTCGGCCCAAAGCGCCCGCCCCGGAAGGCGGCCGCTACCACGGCAAAGAGAAAAGCACGGCTCTCAAAAACCCGCCGCTACAACCGCGGCCAAGGCCAGGCGCCGGGACTAGAGCCCTGCAGAATCCAATGCCAATGCTTAGGCTAGGCCGAGGTGGTCTAGTTGGTAGCGGCCTTTGTGGATGATTTGGTCGTCGTCGATCCAGACGTCGCAGTTGCGGGTTAGGACGTCGACGTGGGTTTTGGATTTCCAGTCGGCGTGGGTCTGGCTGCCGTAAGGGTCGCCGAAGGCAATGTGGACGCCGGGAAATTTTTCGTCCTGGAGAAGGATACCGATCATTTCGGAGAGACCGAGATTGGTGCCGAAGGCCAGTTCGCCAACGCGATCACTGTTTTCGTCGGTATGGCAGTATTGCCAGAATTCTTCCTCGAGGTCTTTGCGGGCGCAATCTACGCCAGTGAGGCGAGCGCCTTCGATAGTGAGAGTGAGCGGCGTGGATTGCAGGTCGCCATACTTTCCATTGAAGTGGTCTCCGGCGGTGGCGTCGCATACGAAAGTGCCGTCGACGGTGGCGGGAGTCGTGAAGACTTCGCCGGCTGGGAGATTGGACCAGTAGCGCGGGCTGATTAAGCCGCTGGTTTTTACCCAATCGAGGCCGCGATCGAAGTGCGC
>JBEKVU010000371.1:0-4710 GCA_049513775.1 Candidatus Acidiferrum sp. | reverse complement strand
CAAACTGGAAAACCAGGGCTAGCAATCCGGCGGTGAAATGCCTGATATTTCAGTGGATGACCGGGCCAGTGTTGCTGGTGACGCCGACGCTGTTTAAACCTATCTGCTCGGACGTGGACGTTAGCGGATGCAGTCTGGCCGACCATGCGGCTGATGGTGCTGCGGAAAATAAAGATGACAACGGCTAGACAACCCCGATATTCAAGCTGAGTTCGGACAAGAGCTCGTATTACGAGGGTCAGTATTTCACGGTGCGCGTTCAAGCTCCCGATCTCGCAGTGCCAAGTGGGGAGCATGAAGGCTGTCCGCTTTTCTAGCTACGGGAAAGATCGCCGGACGGGGCAACGCGGATCGATGAGCTGAAAGCGATGGGGTCAGAAGGTTGTGAGCCGCCAAATCTTGGCCACGAGACCGGCAGTTGGAAGACCGAATTCGAGTTGGACTCTGGAGCGAATTCCAGATGGGGCGGGATTGGAGAACATGCGATAGATATTTTTCGACTGGCTGGCGGGGGGGGATGGCTCGCAGTTGCATTTAGGTCCTCCGATACGTTGCGATTTTAGGTGATGGCTCCGGTGCTGATCGCCCGTATGTGAGGGCAGCGGGTGAAGGGCATCGCCGCGGACATTACCCTAGATAAGGATACGTACCGAGTTGCAGAAAACGTGAGACTGCATTTGGCGATTGAGGACTTCGACGCAGAGGGTACGATATATAGCGGGGATTCATCGTGGGATCCCTGCAGGGCGGTGGGAATTGAAGTTCGGGACGGCGCGGGGCGGGTGGTGCCGGAGGAGCAGCGCCTGCAGCCGACGTCTTTTTGCATGGGGCATGGATTTGGACCGAGGGCGATAGCGAAGGGGAAAATGGTTCCGATAGACCCGGTTGCTGATGGGAGTCGCGGACGCCAGGCGAATGTGGAGTTTAGGAAGTATGCAACGGCGCAAGCGATGGCGACGATACATATTGTGGCGACGACGAGCGAAATTCAAGATAAGGGTATGATCGCAGTTGCCGGCGGGGGTGCAATGAGATCTAGAGCAGGCGATGCGCGATATTTCCTGGGTCCTCGGACGCGAGGTGTTACGAGTTGTTGCAGGGGGAGGGTTTCGGCGGCATATTTAGGAGCGCGGGGTGGAGATATAGGAGCTGCAGACAATGACGATTGCTCAGGAGCTTTTGGATATTTTGGTTTGTCCGGTGTGCAAGACGAAGGTGGCGTTTACGGCGGATAAGAGTGGGTTGAAGTGTGGGACTTGCCAGAGGGTTTATCCGGTGCGGGATGGGATTCCGGTGATGTTGCCGCAAGAGGCGAAGATTTGCGAGGGCGCTGAGACGTAATTCGTAGATGGCAGGTTGTTGGCGCCCGGGCAAGCTGGGGCGCGGCATGCTGCGCCCCTACAAAGGATGCGACCATCGGTTTGTAGTTGCTGGATGCGTTTGGCGGCCATCAATAGGAATAAAATCCAGAAAAGACAAAAGAGAGTATGGCCTTGAAAACGGACGAGGCGGTATTGCGTTTACGGCGGGCGATTGCGCGGATGCGCGGGAAGCGCGTTGGCGTGCTTGGCGATTTGATGCTGGACCGGTATTTGTGGGGGACAGCGTCGCGGCTTTCTCCGGAGGCGGCGGTGCCGGTGGTGGATTTTGTGGAAGAGAGCGAGTGTTTGGGCGGCGCGGGGAATGTGGCGGCGAATATTGCCGCGCTGGGTGCGCGGGTCGAAGCGTTTGGCGTGGTGGGGAACGATGAAGCGGGGCGGGCGTTGCAAAAGTGTTTGGGGACGGCGTCGATCGAGCATCGCGGGGTGGTGGGCGATAGCAAGCGTGTAACCACCGTGAAGACGAGGATTATTGCGCGGCACCAGCAGGTGGTGCGAGTAGATCGCGAGCGGCGCGAGGCGTTGCGTATCGAGACGCAAGAGAAGCTTTTGCGGACGCTGTTTGCGGCGCTAAAACAGCTCGATGCGTTGGTGCTTTCCGATTACGACAAGGGATTGATTACCGATGCGTTTGCAGATCGCGTGTTGAGCGCGTGTCACCGGTTGAAAGTGCCGGTGTTTGTAAAACCGAAGACTTCTCGGTTGTATGCGTATCGCGGGGCGCGCGTGATTGTGTGTAATGCGAAGGAGGCGGGATTTTTTGTCACGCGCTCGCTGGTGGATGAAAAATCGGTGGAAGAGGCTGGGCGGGCGCTGCTGGCGCATTTTGGGTGCGGGGCGGTGGTGATCACACGCGGGGAGAATGGAATGAACGTGATTGAAGAGTCGACGGCTGGGCAATTGCACATTTTGGCGACAAGTTCGGAAGTGACGTATGCGCGGGTGGGAAAAGCTGGAATGGAACGCGGCGGCGGGCGGCAAGTGTTTGATGTGACCGGCGCGGGAGATACGGTGTTGAGTGTGGTGGCGCTGGCGGTCGCGGGTGGTGCGGAGCTGCGTGATGCGGCGGTGATTGCGAATGCGGCGGCGGGAGTGGTTGTCGGCAAGCTGGGGACGGCTTGCGTGACGCCGGAAGAATTGAGCGCGGCGGTGGGGGAAACGCGGTGAGAGTGCGCGTGTTGCGGCGGGATTCTCGCCGCTCGAGAAAAAAGCGGGCGGTCGAAGAGCTGGGGGTGCACGAGCAAAGGCGCCGCGTGTAGGGCCCAGGCGCTGCACAAGCAAAAGCGCCGGGACTCAAGCCCGGCCGCTACAGAGACAAAGACAGAGACAAGACAAAGACGTCGGAGGTATTGCGGTGCTGGCGTTTTTGGATGTTGCAGTTCTGGAACATGGGACGGTCCGCTTTTCGTCGTGAAGCGCTAGACTCAACGCAGTGATTTCTAAGTGATGTCTCGGCAGCTCTGGTGTCCCCCAGAGTGATGTACGACAGGTCTAGCGAAAAAATTGATGGACGACCTTCCAGCAATCTCTCGCCGTCCCTTCTGGCGCGTCGTTGGCGCCGGTATGGCTGTAGTTTGCTTGAGTCTGGTGGCGGCGATGGGGACGCGGGCGCAAGATGGATCGCAGGATGTCGCGGAAGCGGCGAGGCAGGAGCGAGCGCGAAAGGCCGCGCGGGCGCAATCAGCCCAAGAGGAAACACACGTCTATACGAATGACGATTTGCGGCGTTCGCATATTTTGCTCGAAGCGGATAGTGCGCGAGTTGCGGCGCGCAAACTAAATTCTGCGCCGACGCGGGCTGTTGCGGCAGAGGCGAGTGCGCTCGTATCCGAGAATGCCAAGGCGATTCCGGCCGGCGATACCGCAAAAGGCGCAAGCGAATCGCTGGACGTGGTGGCGCGCCGCTATCGTCAGGAAAAGATTGCGCGGGAGGCGATGCGAGCGAGCGGGGATCTCGCGGCTTCGCATTTTAGGTTGGAGATTCCGGCGAGCTCGCTGGCGGAGTTGGCACCGCGCGTTGCACCCGGAGGAACGCCTAACTCAGCGCCGTACGTCGGGAACAGCGTCGCGCCTCGCGTTGCGGGTCACGCCCCGTCTCATCTTCCGCAAAATATTGCGCCGCATCCCGCCATCGTCTTGCTGCCGGCACGTCCGGCGAAAACGGTTGAGGAAAGAAATCCTCGGAGGCGTGATCCTTTTTCGCGGCCGGCGATTGGTTTGGCAGCGGAGCGATCGAGCAAGCTAAACGTAATTTCTCCTCCGCCAATACCGGCGTTGCCCGAGCTGTCAAAAACCACGATGCCTTTATTGACGGGGTCGCAACCCGCTTCGTTGAAGCCTGCGCCTGCTTCGTTGGCTCGTGATGTGATAGGCAAACCTATGGGCGTGGCACGCGTGGTGGCGCCGCCAAATCCGGGATCGCGAGTGGTGAGGGAGAGAGTTACGATTCGCGCTGGAGATTCGCTTTGGGGATTGTCGCGGCGATATTTGGGCCGTGGGTTGTGCTGGCGGGAGTGGTTGGTGAGTAATTCGGGTTTGAGTGATCCGCGAACCCTTAGGGCTGGGGCGGTGCTGGTTGTGCCGAGGCGTGAGGATGAGAGTCCCCCGCTAGCGGGGGCGGTCGAGCCGGCTGAGACGCAGAGGACCGTCGTGCGAAAAGGCGATTCGTTGTGGAAGATTGCGGCGGAGCGGTATGGAGATGGGATGCGGTGGTCTTGCTTGGCGCGCGCGAATTCGGGATTGCTTGATGCGAGATGGATTTACCCTGGCCAGATGTTGACGCTCCCTCCGGGCTGCAGAACCGGCGTTTCGCACCTCAGCGCGAACAGCGCAATCCTGCACTAAAACAACAGCCGCGGGTCTGAAGACCCGCCGCTACAACGGAAAGCCACACCCATCCGTGCCTCGTTTTGCCCGCTTCCGAACATCAGTACGTTTCCCGCGTGTCTCAAAAACGCGAGCGCCTCAGCATCAGGCATTCGTTCTAGGGGGGGAAGCTGAAGGATTTGTCTTTGGATTCGACCCAAAGGTTGATTACGCGGGTTTTTTGGCTTTGCGCGGGATCGGAATTTTCGTTGGGGAGCGGGGAGAAGGGGCTGACGGCTACGGTGATGATTACGCCGCTGGCGCCTACCGGGGATTTGGCGTGGAGGAGGGCGAAACTTTTTACTGGGCCGTAGTAGCCGGTGGGTCCCCAATCGGCTAGGAAATCTTTTATTTGGTAGCTGGGGCCGGGCTTCCAGATTTCGTAGGCTTTGGTGGTGTCACCGGCTACCAGGGCATTTAGGAACATTTCGGTGGCGTGTTTTTCCGGATAGTAGCGCACCGTAAA
>JBEKVU010000370.1:0-4716 GCA_049513775.1 Candidatus Acidiferrum sp. | reverse complement strand
AATCCACAGGTGTGCGGTGCGCTTCTGGTAACGGAACGCGCGGCCCATCGGCGCCGGACGAATGCGCTTCCAGCGCGGACCTTCGTTGACGAAGCACTGCGAAACGAAAAGTTCATCCACGTCGAGCGGGGCGCCCGCATCTTCGGCTTTGCGTTCCGCGTTGGCGACGGCGCTATGCAGCAGCTTTTCGATGGGCTTGGCCGCACGCTTGGGGGTGAAGCGCAGCGTCTGCAGCGCGTCGTTGACTCTTTGCCCGCGGATCAGATCGATCACCAGGCGCGCCTTTTGCGGCGACATGCGGACGTATCGCGCGCCAGCTTGCGCTTCGATAAGCGGTGTTACGAGTTGTTGTGCTTCAGCCATAAATTATGCCTTGGGCGCCGCTGCTGCTGGCGCCGCGCCTCCTGCCGGGGCCGCGCCCGCGGAACGCTCGAGCGCCGCCTTGACGGCATGTCCCTTAAATGTCCGCGTCGGCGCAAACTCGCCGAGCTTGTGCCCCACCATCTGTTCGGTCACATACACGGGAATAAATTTTCGCCCGTTGTGCACCGCAATGGTGTGCCCGATAAATTCCGGCACGATGGTCGAACGGCGCGACCAGGTCTTAACCACTTTCTTCTCGCTGCGCGTGTTCAAACCTTCCATCTTTTCGCGCAGGTGCCCGTCCACAAAGGGCCCTTTTTTCAGTGAGCGTGCCATCGATTCTTTACTCCTCCACTCGCCGCAGACGGGACCATTGGGCCCGCCGCATCTTCTTGAATCCGCGCACGGGTCCGGGCACCCGGTGCGACATGGGGCAGAACGGGCACACAAACCGCGTGCCGGGCGAATTCTGTATCTGCTCCACAATGACCGACCAGCCCGGCTTGCACAGCTTGTACAGCACGGGAACCGGTGGCGCGGCCACAATCTTTACCGGCCGCACGGGCTTGGCGACGGCCTTGACCACCGGCTTCACCGCTTTGCTCGGCCGCCGCACCGCCAGCCGCGCGCTTAAACGCTTATTCGCGCGCTTTGCGGAACGCTTCAGCAAGGTCTTCACCGAACGTTTCGCGGCGCGCTTCACCGCGCTTTTCCTGCTGCCGCGCGGTGTCGCGGACCTTCTCGCTGCCCGCCTCGTGCTTCGTGTCGCTCGCATCGCTTCAGCTCTCAGCTTGCGGCTCTTTCCATCCACCGCACGCTTCTCGCGTCTGCTACTCGTCCTCCAAGACTTGCGGTTTCCGCAGATCTTGGCCCAAACTCTGCTAGCTACTTGCGTCGCTGCACAATTGCCTTGTCCGTGCGCTTGTTGTGCCGCGTCTTCTTGCCCAGCGTCGGGAAAGCCCAGGGCGTTTGCGGATGGTTGCCCTTGACCTTGCCTTCACCGCCGCCGTGCGGATGATCGACCGGGTTCATAGCCACGCCGCGCACGGTAGGTTTGATACCGCGCCAGCGCGTCCGGCCCGCTTTACCGAAATTTTCGTTCTCGTGGTCCAGATTGCCCACCTGCCCGACGGTAGCCATGCAATCCACGGAAAACTTTCTCACCTCTCCTGAAGGCAGCTTGATCAGCGCGAGGTCACCCTCTTTGCTGAGCAATTGCGCCGAGCCGCCCGCGGAACGCACCACCTGCCCGCCGCGCCCCGGATAGAGTTCAAGGTTGTGCACCTGCGTGCCGGGAGGAATGTGCCGGAACTTCAGCGCATTGCCGGGAAGGATGTCCGCGCCCTCGCCGGTCGAAACTGTGGCGCCCACTTCGAGTCCCACGGGATGCAAAATGTAACGCTTGTCGCCATCGGCGTAGTGCAACAGCGCCAGGTTCGCGCTGCGGTTTGGATCGTACTCAATGGCCGCCACGGTTGCCGGCACGCCCACCTTGTCGCGACGGAAATCCACCTTGCGATACTGCTTCTTGTGGCCGCCGCCGCGATGCCAGACGACGATTTCGCCCTGATTGTTGCGTCCGCCGCTGCGCTTTTTCGGCTCCAAGAGCGCCTTCTCTGGCGTTTGCTTGGTGATGTGGCTCTTGTCGAGGACGGTCATAAACCGCCGAGACGCTGTATATGGATTAAAGCTCTTCAGTCCCATCGCTGCCTCGTACCTTCTTTGCTGCCGGATCTTTTTCTACTGCACAATTCCGTCTTGCGGACCGGTCTTATAGATTTTCCGCGTACTCGATCATCTTGGAATCCGCTGCCAGCTTCACATAGGCCTTCTTCCAATCGCGGCGAAAGCCTTCGTTCTGCCCGCGGCGGCGCATCTTCCCCACAAAATGCGAGGTCCGCACCGCGACGACCTTTACGCTGAAAATCTGCTGCACCGCTTCCTTGATCTGCGTCTTGGTGGCGTGCGAAGCAACTTCGAACACCACGGTGTGCTGCAACTCTTTGACGCCCAGTCCTTTTTCCGTAATGATCGGGCGCTTGATGATCTGATAGTGGGGCGTCGACATCGCTTATTCCTTCCCCTTCTTCTTGGCCGGCTTGTGCGTCGCTTTGCCAGCCTTCTTTGCGCCTTGCTTGGCTTTCGCGGCGTGCGCCGGATGTTTCGGCGCTGCGGCCTTTTTCTCTGCTTTCACCGCGGGTGCCGCGGCAATGGTCTCCACATCCGGCGCTTCGACCGGCGTTTTCTCCGGATCGAGGGTGTGGCTGAGCCGCGCCACGGCATCCTTTGAGAGCACCACCAAATCGTGGCGAAGCACGTCGTAGGCGTGCAAACCGCTGGGTGCCGAGAGCATCACGCCTGCAAGATTGCGGCTGGCCAGCTCGAGATTGCGGTTCTCGCCATGCGTCACGAGCAAAGCCGATTTGTGGCCATTCAAATTTCCCAGCGCCAGACGCAGATTCTTGCTCTTGTGTGTTTCAAGCGACCAGGCATCCACAACCGCCAGCCGGGAATCCGCCACCTTCGAGGAAAGCGCGGAGCGCAAGGCCCCGAGCTGCATCTTCTTCGGCAAAGCATAGCTGTAATCGCGCGGCTTCGGTCCGTGAACCGTGCCGCCGTGGCGCCACAACGGCGACCGGATGGAACCGACACGCGCGCGGCCCGTGCCTTTCTGCTTCCAAAGCTTGCGTCCTGCGCCGCTGACTTCGCTCTTGTCCTTGGTCTTGTGCGTGCCCGCGCGAGTCTCGCGGCGATACCAGCGCGAAGCTTCGTGCAGAAGATGGGGATTGATCTTCACGCCGAAGACCGCGTCCGCCAGCTCCACCGAGCCGACCTTTTTGCCTTCCAGATTTAAGACATCCACGACCGGCATAAGCCCTCGTCCTTCTCAGAAAACTTTGAACCTGAAGTCTTCAACAAAACCCTGCAAACCCCGCCAAGCAAAAACTACTTCTTGACCCGTACCTTGCGAATGAAAATGTACGTGCCGCGCGGCCCGGGAACCGAGCCCCGCACCAAGAGCAGATTCTCGTCGTTGTCGACCTTGATCACTTTCAGATTTCTGGCCGTGACGCGCTGATTGCCCATGTGCCCCGGGAAATGCTGGTTCTTCCACACGCGCGATGGAAACGAACTGCCGCCGATGCCGCCCGGCGCGCGGTGAAACATCGAACCGTGCGTCGCATCGCCCCCGGCATAGTGCCAGCGCTTGACTCCCCCCGCGAAACCCTTGCCCTTGCTGACGCCGCTGACATCCACCAATTCACCGGCCGCAAAATTTTCCACCAGCACGCGGTCGCCAACCTTGGTCTCGTCCTTGGACTCTTCAATGCGCACTTCTTGCAGCACCTTCATGGGCGCCACATTGGCCTTCTTGAAGTGCCCGGTCATCGCCTTGTTGACGCGTTGCGGCTTGACGAATTCGACCAGACCGAGTTGCGCGGCTTCGTAGCCGTCTTTTTCCTTGGTCCGGCGCTGCACCACCACGCACGGACCGGCCTGCAGTACGGTACAGCCCACCGCCGAACCATCGTCGGTGAAAATCTGCGTCATACCCAGCTTGATTCCGATAATCCCGTTGACTGCCATCGCTTCATTCCCTCGTCTGCAGCGTGCCCTTTTGAAGAACTCCGGGGTATCGGCTGCGTACCGCTTGCGTTTTCCTTTACTTGCCTTACGTCCCGTACTGCCTTGCTTCGGTTATTTCCCGGCGTGCCCGAACGCTTTAATCTCCACATCCACTCCCGGCGGCAAATCCAGCTTCATCAGCGCATCCACCGTATCCGGCGTGGGCTCGAGGATATCGATCAGCCGTTTGTGCGTGCGCATTTCAAATTGTTCACGCGATTTCTTGTCGACGTGCGGCGAACGCAGCACGGTCCAGCGGTTGATGGTCGTGGGCAGAGGAATCGGCCCGGCCACATCCGCTCCGGTGCGCTTCGCCGTGTCCACAATTTCCTTGGTGGACTGGTCCAGAATTTTGTGATCGTACGCCTTGAGGCGTATACGGATCTTGTCGCCTTGTCTCATTTAATCCTTCACTGCCCTTTCAGTTCAGAAAACAACTTCCGGTTCAGATTCCCAAAACCCACTCGATCATTTGAGTAGGCGCGCCGGCCAACCCCCGCAGCCCGAGCCATCGGCCCCGAGAGAGGGCGCCCGCTACTCAATAATCTCGGTTACCGCGCCGGCACCCACGGTGTGGCCGCCTTCGCGAATCGCAAAGCGCAGGCCCTTTTCAAGCGCCACCGGAGTGATCAGCGTAACTTCGCAGCTCACGTTGTCGCCCGGCATGACCATCTCAACGCCCGCGGGCAGCTTCATGTCCCCGGTGACGTCCGTGGTGCGGAAGTA
>JBEKVU010000369.1:0-4723 GCA_049513775.1 Candidatus Acidiferrum sp. | reverse complement strand
CGGCGTCAGCGGCGCTGGATGGCTGCCGCGGCGGTGGCTTCGCTCGCGGTGATTTTGGTGCTTACCGCAGATTTCGTTTATGCGCATGCTAATTCCGCTCCGCCCTCGGCTCGTGCGGTGCAGGTTTCGGGCCATGAGATTCGCGTGCCACTCAGCGAAGTGCAGAACGGCAACTTGCATCTCTTTACCGCCAATATCGGCGGGCAATTGCTGCGCTTCATGATTATCAAGAAGCCGAACGGGTGGGGCACGGCGCTGGACGCTTGCCGCATTTGCGGGGCTGAGGGTTACCGGCAGGATGGGCAGAACGTGATTTGCCGGCATTGCGGGTCGGCGATTTATGTGCCGACGATTGGATCGGCTGGCGGGTGCAACCCGATCGGCGTGCCCTCGCGGGTGGATGGCGCGGATTTGGTTTTGGATACCACGGAGTTGACGCTGGCGGCTAGAGAGATCCCGAAGTAAGGCGGAAGAGCCAAACCGCGACCAGGCCGGATCGATCTTGCCGAGCTGGGGCGCAGCATGCTGCGCCCCGACAAAGACCTTCATGTTTCTGCGACTTGTTGCCGATTCGTTTACCAGGCGTCCGCGGCGAAAATTGCTGACGGGTGCGGCGCTGGCTTTGGGTATGGCGGTGGCTACGGCGGCGCTTAGCGTTTCGTTGAATGTGGGGGATCGGCTGGCGCAGGAGTTTCGGAGTTTGGGCGCGAACTTGGTGGTGACTCCGGCGGCCGATTCATTGCCGCTGGAGATTGGCGGCGTGGATTACCGCCCGGCGACCTCTGGAGCTTATCTTCCGGTCGCTGATCTTCCCAAATTAAAATCCATTTATTGGCACAACAACATCATTGCGTTTGCGCCCATCGTCGAAACCGCTGCAAGGGGCATTTCCTACCCCGGACAGGGCCTGCCGAGTTTACCCGACCGTAAGGCCTCGTGGCCCAGTGTCTCGCTGATTGGTACTTGGGCTGATCATTCCCTAGAACTGCCGGACGGAACTTCCTGGCAGACCGGGATAGAAAAAACTCACCCGTGGTGGCGAATCTTAAAAGGCCGCTGGTTTAGCGACGACGCATTGGAATGCGTTGTTGGAAAGAATCTAGCGCGAAAATCAGGAACGGTCATCAACGGCAATATTTTTGCCGGACTGCCGATTGGCGACAGTTTGGTCCTTGACCGAGGGCCATCAGAACGCCCCCTATTCCTTAAAGCCGTGGGCATCTTGGATAGCGGCGGCGCAGAAGATGACGAAATCATAGTGCCGCTCGCCGTCGCGCAGGAATTGGCCAAGCAGCCCGGGCAATATCGCAAGCTGTACGTTTCGGCGTTGACCAAGCCGGAAGATAGTTTTGCGAAGCGCGATCCGAAGACCATGGACAAGGATGAGTTTGAGCGATGGTCTTGCAGTCCCTATGTTTCCTCGATTGCGTACTCGATTCGGGAGGCTTTGCCGGGGACGGATGTGCGGGTGATTCGCCGGGTGGCGGAGGGCGAAGGAAATATTTTGACGCATGTGCGCACCTTGCTGTGGCTGGTTACCTTTGCGGCGCTGCTGGCGGCGGCGTTGGCGGTGGGCGCTTCGTCGGCGGCGAGTGTGATTGAGCGGCGGTCGGAAATTGCGTTGATGAAAGCGATTGGGGCGGGGCGCGGGTCGGTGGGGTTTTTGCTGGCGGCTGAGCAGTTGCTGCTGGCGGTGGTGGGCGGTGGCATTGGATATGCGATTGGAATTGTGTTGGCCCGCATGGTGGGAGAGAAGATTTTTGGGGCTGCTCCAGAACCTTCGTTGCTGGTGTTTGTGATCATTTTGGGATTGGCGGCGGGCGTGACGATGTTGGGTAGCGCCATTCCGCTGCGGCGTGCCGCGCATTATCAGCCCGCGCCGATTTTGCGGGGCGAGTGATGGCGACATCGCGCGCGATGTTTTGGAGGATTTTGCGGCGGCAGGTTTTTGCAAATCGCGGACGGCTTTTTGTGGTGCTGCTGGCGTTGGCGGCGGGAGCGGCGATTACGGCGGCGCTCTTGAATTTGCAGGTGGATGCGAAGCAACGGCTCACGACGGAGTTCAAAAGCTTTGGGTCCAACGTTATCGTAACGCCGCGCAATTCGACCGGCGTGCTCGATGAAAGTCTTTACTCACGCATTCCAAACAGCAATGATTCTGGACCGATTGCAAAGGCTGAGTTTCTGTACGGTGTTGTTGAAGTTTCTCTGGCGCCGTCGGGCGAAAGAAATCCAAATGAGCAGAAGGGCATCCCTGTAATTCTCGTTGGATACATCCATTCCGGAGTTGGCGCAGAGGCGTTGCTTGCACCTGGATTGACGGAAGCGGAAGAAAAATCGAAATTCGTCAGCTCCTTGCAATGTGGTGTTGGGCAGAAGGTAGCCGAGCGGTTGCAGCTGGCATTGGGCGGTGGACTGTCGTTGCGTAGCGGAAACCGGCAAATTTGGTGTGGCGTAGAGATTCTGCCTTCCACTGGCGGAGCGGAAGACAGCCAAATATTCTTTGGACTCGTCGAGACACAAAAGCTTCTCGCGCAAACCCATAAAGTGAGCGTTATCCAACTCCGCGTTCCAGGAAATTCAAATCAGATCGAAAGGTTTCTCGCGGATGTTGCTCCGTCACTCGGTGACGCCGAAGGTCGCCCGCTTCGGCAATTTAGCGATGCGCAGGGGAAAATTTACGGAAAGATTAGTGGGTTGTTGACGGCGACCGTGGTGTTTGTGTTGATTCTCACGGCGCTGTGTGTGATGGCGGCGATGACGAATGTGGCGATGGAGCGGCGGAACGATGTGGGGTTGATGAAGGCGATTGGCGGGGCCACGCGGCGGGTGTTGCGATTGTTTTTGACGGAAGCGGCGCTGCTTGGGCTTGTTGGCGGATTGATTGGCGCGGCGGTGGGGATTTTGCTTTCGATTGGGTTGGGTAAGGCGGTGTTTGGCGTTGCGGCGCGGCCGCGGTTGATTGTGTATCCTGTAGCTGTGGGATTGACGATCATTGTGGCGATTGCCAGTTCGTATCCGTTGAGGCGGTTGGCGAGCATTCGGCCGGCTAGCGTGTTTCGAGGCGAGGCGTAATGGTGGTGGATGGATTGATTGGTGCTGCGTTGTGGCGCAAGAGCGCCGGGACTAAAGCCCGGCCGCTACAAGTGCGCGCGGGATCCGGGTTTGCGTTTTGTAGCGGCCGCCTTTTGAGGCGGACGGGTTTTGGGGTGGGCGCGTGAGTGCGCAGCCGCAAGTGGCGCAGGTGGTGATTGACGCGCTGGTGAAGCAGTACGGCAATTTGCGTGCGCTGAGCGGGGTGAGTTTGCGCGTGGGATGCGGCGAATGGGTGGCGCTGATGGGGCCGTCCGGCTCGGGCAAAACTACTCTGATCAATATTCTTGGCGGGCTGGATACGCTGACCAGCGGACAAGTATCCGTCGACGGCATGGATCTTTCGAAACTTTCGGAGCATGAGCTGGTGCGTTATCGCGCGGAAAAAGTTGGATTTGTGTTCCAGCAATTTCATCTGGTGCCGTACCTGAACGCGCTCGAGAATGTGATGCTCGCGCAATATTTTCATAGTTTCACAGACGAGCAACAGGCCGCTGAGGCGCTGCGCCGCGTGGGGCTTGGCGACCGGCTCGAGCATCTTCCTGCAAAACTGTCCGGTGGAGAGCAACAACGCGTGGCCATCGCGCGGGCGCTGATCAACCAGCCGAAAATAATTTTGGCGGACGAGCCGACCGGCAATCTGGACGAAGCCAACGAGACCAAAGTGCTGGAAATTTTCCGCGAGCTGCACGAAGCCGGCCACACGATTTTGATGGTGACGCACGATCCGGATATTGCGCGGCAAGCGGATCGCCGCATTGAGCTGGCGCACGGGCATCTGCAATTTGATTCGGCGCAACATGGGCCGGGGCATCCGCTGCACTGTCCGCTGGCAAATACCGGGGATTGCTGCACCGAGCCGTCGGTGGTGACCACCACGGAAGACCAGGTGCGTTTCGACCACGTGCTTGAGCAAATCTGGATCTGCGACGAGAAAGCCAAGCCTGCGCAGATTTCGCAGTTGCGGGTGGAAGGGCCGGCGGGGCGGCTTCCGCTGATCACCGATGAGCCAGTGCGCCGCGTGCTATCGCGCATGGCCGACGTGGCTCTTGTGGAATTGCGTAGTGATGAAGCGCAGCTTACGCCGATGGGCGCGCGGCGGGCGCGGGACGTGGTGCGCCGGCATCGCCTGGCGGAGCGACTGTTTAAAGATACTTTTTCGATTGACGATACGGAAGCGCACACGCAAGCCTGTAAATTCGAGCACATTATCAGTCCGGAGCTGGACCAGCGGATTTGCACATTTTTGGGGCATCCCTCGACATGCCCGCACGGCAATCCGATTCCACCGGGATCTTGTTGTGTTACCAAGAATGGTCTTCACGCGAACGGCAGTAGCGCGGGCAACCGGAATAGCAAGGCGAACGGCAGCGGGATCGACGCCAACATTCTGGGCGGCCAAGTAAAATCTTAATTCATGCCTACTCCTCTTGACCCACGCAAAAAACCTACCGCGGTAAAAATTCACATTTCGACCGGCACGGGTGTGGACATTACCTGGGCCGACGGTCACGCCAGCCATTACGATTTTCCTTATTTGCGCGATGCGTGCCCGTGCGCGAGCTGCAACGATGAGCGCGAAAAGAAGGCCGAGGCGGAGCGGAAACAAGCCGAGTCCGGACACGCGCAT
>JBEKVU010000368.1:0-5338 GCA_049513775.1 Candidatus Acidiferrum sp. | reverse complement strand
GCGGATAAGAAGGTGAAGGAAAAGCACGCTTGCAAGGGTCAGAACTCCTGCAAGGGCAAGGGCGGATGTAAGAGCAGCGACAACGGTTGCAAAGGCAAGAACTCTTGCAAGGGCAAGGGCGGTTGCGCGACCGACGGCTCGAAGATGCCGAGCGCGTAATTCTAACCCCCGTCTCCAGATTCAGGCCCCGTCAAGCGTCTCCAGCTCTGCTTAGGTGCAACGGCACCGAACTGCGCGGGGATGTTGGCCGGGGCCTGTAACTTTGGGGCGACTTGCGACTCCTATTGAGGCTGGAAGCGGTTAAGGGCTATACTCCGGGCAATTTCCCCGGGGATCCCGCAGCGCTCCCCATACCGCAGGGCGATGAATGCTTCACCCTTCGGAATGCCTAAGATCTTCGGGGCGCAGTTCGGCCCGAAGCAGCAGTGGCAGTAAAATCATACTGGAGGGAAGAAGTTCATGACAAAGTCAAAGAAGTTGCTGATCGCTAGCGCGGCCGTAGCCGGATTGCTCGCGGGTACTGGGGCGACGATTCAAGCGTCGAACCTGTTGCCCGGAATGCACGCCGCGACGGCGCAGGACACCGCCGCCCCCGCGGATAAGAAGGTGAGCGGATAAGAAGGTGAAGGAAAAGCACGCTTGCAAGGGTCAGAACTCCTGCAAGGGCAAGGGCGGATGTAAGAGCAGCGACAACGGTTGCAAAGGCAAGAACTCTTGCAAGGGCAAGGGCGGCTGCGCGACCGACGGCTCGAAGCCGCCATCAGCGTAATTCCACAATAACCATTAACCTTTCACCTCCAGGCGGGGGCCGGTTTCCAGCGCCCGCCTTCGCCTGAGGTGACGGAGTGCGAAATGCCCGCAAATCGCTTCAACAGTTTTACGGATTACGGAATCGGGATCGGCCTGCGCGCCACGCATTACGACCACATCCTCACGCGCAAGCCGGTGGTGGACTGGTTCGAAATTATCTCTGAAAATTTTATGATCGATGGCGGACGGCCGCTGCAAATTCTCGATCGCATCATGGAGCAGTACCGTGTGGTGCAGCACGGCGTCTCGATGTATTTCGGCTCCGCGGACAAGATCGACCGCGAACACCTGCGCCGCTTGAAAGCTTTGGTTAAGCGCACTAAGACTCCCTGGCTGTCCGACCACCTCTGCTGGGGCAGCGTGGATGGCCGCTACACGCACGATCTTCTGCCTATGCCGTACACGTTTGAAGCCGCCAAGCTTACCGCGCAGAAAGTGCGCGAGGTGCGCGACTTCCTGGAAATTCCCGTGGTTGTGGAAAACGTCAGCAGCTACGCGGAATTCCACATGTCCGAAATGACCGAATGGGAATTCCTGAATGAAGTGGTGGAGCGCGCGGACTGCGGCATCTTGCTGGACGTCAACAATATCTACGTCTCTTCGCAAAACCATTCTTTCGATCCGAACACTTACGTGAACAGTATTCCCGCCGAGCGCGTGGCGCAGATTCACATCGCCGGGCATTCAAAATATCGCAAATACATTCTCGATACCCACGATCATCCGGTTATCGACCCGGTCTGGAAGCTTTACGATCGCGCCATTCAGCGCGTTGGGCATACTGCCACGCTGCTCGAATGGGATGACAGCATTCCTTCCTTCGATGAAGTTCACGACGAAGCGCTGAAAGCCAATAAATTCTTAGCCAGCTCGGCACTGGCCACCGCGGTATGAAGTTGCTCGCATTGCAGCGGCGCATGGCTCGCGCGGTGATGATGCCGCTGACGAGCAGCGAACACATGCGCAATCGCTCGCCCAAGGGCCGCTCCATGCGGGCCGAGGCCGCGACCTTTATCAAGCCGAACGATCGCCTCACGTCGTTCGAACGTCTGGAGATTTACAACCGTCAATATTGGTTCCGCATTTTCAGCGCGCTGAGCGAGGATTTCGTCGGTTTGCGGGCGGTATTGGGCGACCGCAGCTTCGATGCGCTATCAAAAGCGTATTTGCGCGATTGCCCCAGCACATCGTTTACTCTGCGCAATCTGGGCGCGAAGCTGGAAGGCTGGCTACGCAAACACCCGCGATTCGCTGGAAACCGCCACAAACTTGCCATCGATATGGCGCGCCTGGAATGGGCGGACATCGATGCCTTCGACGGCGAGTCCTTGCCGCCGCTGAAGACCGAAGATCTGGCGGGCGCGAATCCCGCAACGCTGCGTCTGCGCCTGCAGCCTTATATCCACCTACTGGACTTGCGCTATCCGGTCGACGACTTGCTGCTCGCGATCAAAGGCAAAGGTCAGGAAGACGAGGATTTTGCCAGCAACGCTTTCGCCGAAAAACGGCGCCGCAAACGGGTGGCCGCGGTGGCCCGGCTGAAACCCGCGAATATTTTCTTGGTGGTCCATCGTGTCGATGGCTGGGTATATTTCCGCCGCATCGAACGCGAAGAGTTCGCGATTCTCACCGCCCTGCGCGCCGGTAAGACGCTCGAGCGTGCCATCGCGGGCGGTTTCCGCGGCAGCGCCACTCCCGTAGAAGAGCGCGCACAGAATGTCACCCAATGGTTCCACAATTGGGCAGCCCTCGGATGGTTCTGTTTGTCCGGCAAGTGATCTAAAAAATTCTGCATCCGGCTAATCCGGAGGAGTATGCATGGTTATGTCTAACTTGCTCGCGCTGTTGTCTCGACTTTACGCAGGCACGGCCAAAGCCGTCTCGTATTTGCAGTCGCCGTTTCTGCTGTTTGTCCGGCTCTATTGGGGATTCCAAATCGCGCAAAATGGCTGGGGCAAGCTGCACAATCTGCCCAACGTCACCACGTTTTTCGCCAGTTTGGGATTGCCCGCTCCCGGGCCGACCGCCGCGTTTGTGGCGAGCTTTGAATTCGTGGGCGGCATTCTCTTGATTGCTGGCTTGGCCTCGCGCCTGGTCGCGTTGATGCTGTTCGTCGATATGACCATGGCATACATCACCGCGGATCGCGAGGCGCTCCTTTCTTTCTTCAAAGATCCTGGAAAGTTCTATGTCGCTGATCCCTACACCTTCTGGTTCGCCGCCCTGATCATTCTTATCTTCGGACCCGGGCTTATTGCGATAGACACCCTTGTAGAGCGTTGGCTCATCAAACAGGGATGGATATCACGGGCGTTGAGTTAAGCCGGCCACTTCTGCATCGTTTAGCGGAACGCCGCAGAATTGTAAGGGCAGGAAGTTTCCTAACCGCCGCGGTCCTGGTGGCCGGCATCTTCCTGGGCGTGGTGCTGGGCACTCCCATCTCACATGCCGGCCGCAACGAGCAAATGCTCTCCACCATCCAGATCGGGAATTCGAAGATTGACGTCTCGCTGGAATCCGGCGACCTGGCCGTAACCCACGACGAACTGCTCACCTGGGTACGCAACGCCGCGGAATCCGTGGCCACCTACTACGGGCGCTATCCCGTACCGCACGTGGCGCTGCACATTATTCCGTCCGACGGCCGTGGCGTCTTCGGTGGCCGCACCTTCGGCAATGACGAGGGTGGCGCCATTCGCATTCATTTGGGAAAACAAACTACCTCCGCGGGGTTGCGTGCGGATTGGATGCTGACCCACGAAATGGTTCATCTGACATTTCCCTCGGTGCCCGACAACCATCACTGGATCGAGGAGGGCATCGCCACCTACGTCGAACCCATCGCCCGCGTGCGCGCCAAGAAGTTTGACGCCAACGAAATGTGGTTTGAGGTGGTGCGCGACATGCATCAGGGCCTTCCGCAATTCGGCGATCAGGGGCTAGACCACACCCATACTTGGGGCCGCACGTATTGGGGCGGCGCGATGTTCTGCCTCTTAGCCGACGTGGAAATCCGCAAAGAAACCAACAACAAAAAAGGCTTGGACGACGCGCTGCGCGGCATCCTGAACGCCGGCGGCGACATGCGCTACGATTGGCCGCTCGAAAACGCGCTGGATGCGGGAGACAAAGCCACCGGCACGAAAGTGCTCACGACTTTGTACGCAAAAATGAAGGGTGATCCCTATCCCGTCGATCTCCCAGCGCTGTGGAAAGAATTGGGCCTGCAGCAGGATGGCGATACCGTTCGCTTCATCGACATCGCGCCGCTGGCCAACATTCGCAAGGGCATTACGTACGGCTCCTCCGATTCTTCTTCGAATGCCGCAATGGGTTCACCTTCGCGGACGATTGTTGTCGGCCGCCGCGCCAGCTCTCGCCCCGGTTCTTGAGTCCATATCGTTCAGCGAAAAATCTCTTGCCGTTCGCAACGGCTTCTTCTTGCCAATCAGGTATAATTTTTGTGTAGCGTAGGTTGCGACGTAAGTTTTGGGCTTGGCGTCGGTTGTCCGAGGCAAGCGTCCCAGCAAGCGCGGTTTCTTATTTGAGGAGCGAAGACTTGCTAGTCGAGAATCGCGTTTTAGCGGTGGCCGGATTTTTTTTCGTGATTGCGCTGTTACTCTACGTTCCAGTGGCCGCGGCGCACGCCGTTCTGCTTGAGGCTACTCCCGCGGCCAATGCCAGCGTCAAAGCTCCGGATGTCACGTTCCGCCTGCGTTATAACGTCCGCATTGAAGCTGGCCGCTCGCGGCTTTCGCTGCTCTTGCCGGACAAATCCGTCAAGCCGCTGGCTACTGTTGAGCAACCCTCGCCCGACACGCTATCCACCAACGCCGCGGGGCTAGCCCCGGGATCGTACGTGTTGCGCTGGCAGGTGCTGGCCTCTGACGGGCACATCACGCGCGGCGAAGTGCCTTTTACCGTCGTCCCCTGACGTCACCCATGGTAAGACTGCTCAACATTTTTGGCTACCTCTCCGTGCTGCTACGCGCGGCGACGCTGTGCTTTCAGACGTTGACCATCGGCGGCATCGCGTTTGTCATTGCGGTCACGCGCGCGCCCGAATTGCGCACCGACGCGATTGTCGCGGCTTGCCGAAAATGGATCACTTGGTTTGCGCTGGCTTTAGCCGCCACACAAGTTTTTTACGTTATGGCCAACACCACCATCCTGATGCAGTCGGCAGACATGAGTTTTGGCGAAGCGGTGGGCGCCAATTTCGTTTTTGCCGGTGCGCTTGCGGCCACTTCCGGACTGGTTATCGCGGCCGTCTGTAGCCTGCAGAAATGGCGCGGCAATTCCGCCATGCTCGTGCCGGCACTAGTAATCCTCGGCTCCGCCTTGATGACCAGCCACTCCGTAGCCCGCATGGATCATCGCGTGCTCCTCACGTTGCTCACCGGATTGCATCAGGCCGCCACCGCGGCATGGATTGGCGGCCTGCCCTTTCTGCTCCTCGCTCTCAAACAGGAAGCTGACCCGCAAATCCGCCAGCGCATCTCCGCAAATTTTTCACAATTGGCGGTCA
>JBEKVU010000367.1:0-4770 GCA_049513775.1 Candidatus Acidiferrum sp. | reverse complement strand
CCAAGCACGGTTAAGGAAGCGGGACGCGCCGGTGTAGCAAGCACCAGTCGCGCCCCTGACCAGAGTCGCACCGGAGGTGCAACGATGGCTGCAACAGAAGCTATCTTGTTCCATACACGCACAGGAAGAACTTCTCGATCTTGTGCAGTCCCGCAATCGTCACAGACATCGTCGATTTTTCCGACATGAAAACGGGCGACGACGTAATTATTCGTGAGTATTACAAACGGCGCGACGAGGATTGACGTAGGAGAGTGGGAACCATCGATACGTTGACGGGTTTTGGGAGGGATGGCGCGACTGAGGAATACTCAACTCAGTCTAATGAACTGTCAAACAATTTCCTTAGGAATGCGCCGGGCGGACGCGCCCCCGAAACCCGGAAGGCGGCCTGATGCGTGCGGCCTGGGCAAGGCGCAGGGGAAAATAGAGGCCACGGTTATGGGAACGAGGTCTCTCCCTGCGCGCCTACGGCGACTTTTTTCCGCAGCCTCGTCAGTCCATTTTCTCGCTTTCGGCTAACTGCGTCAGCCGTGACTCGCGAGATTTATTGCGGGTTTGCTGGTGGGGCGTCGCCGGGCTTGGCTTGCGGCTCAGCGGGCGAAACGGCGCTGGCAGCGATGGGCTTGGCGGCATCGGTTCCGAAGCGGACAAGATAGGGCATGAATGGCGTTACCTCGAAGGGCATCTTTTCGCGTTCCGCTACGGTCCCGACCGGCTTGCTCTTGATCAGTTCGAGCTTGTCGTTCCAAGGATCGAGCTTTACGCGGCCACCGATGGGAAGCGCGGCGATAAGCTGAGGATTCGTCTTCGGATCGACGGGGTTGGAGGACTTCAGGTCCGCGATCACTGGGACGCGATTGCCGAGGTGCCCGCTGATGAGGTTGGGAATCTCTTTTTGCCGCGTTTCGAGCGCGGAGAGAAAGAGACCGGCGTTGCCCAGCTGATTTTTGTACGGCGAGTTGTTCAGAAGTTGAATCGCTTTCTCGCTGGCGGCGCGTTCTTCCTCCGGAGTGCGCTGAAAGCCGAAATGGCGGAAGGTATCTTTGTCGTCCACGATGATCTGGTCAAAGAAAGCGTAGGTCGAATCCATGCGATGGCCGAGCACGATGTGGCCGAGTTCGTGGGCCAGAATGGCAGCCAGGCTGGCTTCGTCCGGCAGTACGTCGACCAAGCCACGGCTGAGCACGATGGTGTGACCGACGGTAAAGGACTCGAGCGTTGAGGTCATCATAATGCGGCAGCGAACGTCCGGTTCGATGTCCAGATTGTTGGTGACTTCCAGGTTGTTGATCACCGTCTCAAGAACTTTATCGACTTCGCCTTTTGGCGCGATCAGCCCGGTGCGCTGCAAGCGGTCGATGACGTTATCTTCCGCCTGGCGATCCCAGGAACGTTGCGCCTGCACGGGAGAAAGATCGTTGGAGGTTTTGGTGTCGTCCTGCACCGGAGTCTCCACGAGGATTTTGCTGAGTTCTTGTTCTTCGGCGCTATGGCCGAGGTTGTAGCCCCACAGACGCGTCTGGGCTTTGAAGTCCACCTGCTTGTTCAACGCATAGTGCTGCTCTTTGTCTTCGCTATAGACGAATGCCGGCAACCACAGACCGGGCTGTACGTTGGCGCGCCAGCTATCAAAGTGGAAATAGAAACCGGTGCCGCCGTGTCCGCCGCCGCTGTAGGCGCCGTTGAAGCGCACCATGTTGTAGTCCTGATCCTCGATCCAGATGCGGCCGAGGAAGCGCCCTTTGCCGGACTTATCCTTGGGCGTAACGTCGAACACCAGGCAGCGCACTTCGCCGAGAAATTCGCGGCGCACGTAGTCAAATTTGTAAGCCTGCTTATCCAGCCCGCGCGGATCGATAAAAATCATCTGCAGAAAGCCGTCCGGGTGATATTGCAGCGCGAAAGGCAAAAAATTACCGAAGGAGGCAAAGATCTTCTTGCCCTTCGAGTTGGTGTCGTTCAAGGAGACGAGTTCCAAATTGCCCTTAGAGAAATCCGCGCGCCCGATAAAATACTTGTCGCCGGCAGGCACGTAGCCAAGGTCCTTGTCTGGTTTCAGATTCTGAATGTAGGTCTCAACCAGCGGCGCGTAGGTTTTGACCTGCGTGTCCAAGCGAGCTTCGTTGGCGATCACGCGGTCAATAACCTCTTCCATGGTTCGCGGCGCCGGAGCGATGGGCTGAAACGTAGCGCCTTGCTGCCCGGCCAAAGTACCCAGTCCGCTCGAAGCGAGCAGGACGATTGCTGCAAATACCTTACGCATTTTCTTTCTCCCTCTCAGTAGGCCAAGCGAAATTGGATCCGCATACGCGCTGGAAGGTCTACCGGCTGGCCATCGCGTTTCGCGGGTTTAAATTTGATCTGCTGTGCGGCACGAGTGGCCGCTTCATCGAGCCCGTGTCCCAAGCCCGATGCCACGCCCTTGACCTGCACCGTACCGTTGGCAAGGAAAATCACGTCCAGAACCACGTCACCTTCGATGCGCAAGCTGCGGCCCTCGGCGGTGTACTCCGGACGGGGCTTTTCGATAATGTCCACCTGCGAGGTTCCGCTGTCTACGGGAGCCGCTACTTTCTTGGGAGCCTCGGCTACGGTCTGGTCGCCAAAGCCGCTCGCCTGAACGGTTCCGCGCTTACCTCCGCCCTGCGGCGGATTGGCTGTGCCGTTGCCAAAACCAGTGCTGGCCACTGTTCCAGGAATTCCTTTGGCGCCGCCCGTGCCGTTGCCGTAGCCGGGACCGCCGGGTAAGGCAGTCGAACCGAGGCGGTTTACGATATTGGATTTGTTGGGATCACCCTTGCCAGGCAAGCCGTCCGGGGTGCCAAAACCACCCGTTTGCACTTTGTCGACAGGAGCTTTTACGGTCGCCGGCGCGGCGCTTCCGGTATTCAGGTTGTTCAACTTGACGTCTTCTTTGGGCCGCTTCGGTTGATTCGAAGTGGTATCGATTTTCGCGGCTTCCAGAACGGGAGCCATTTCCGGCGCCTTCACGTCCAAGGTCTGAACCTTGGGCTGAATCACCTTCGGCGTGGCGAAAATATGCTGTTGTTTGGGATTCAATTTTGGCGGTTCAACGACCGGCGCCGGTGCTGGCGGCTTGGGCGTCACCTTTTCACGGATTTTTGGCGGAGGCGGTGGAGGAGGAGCGACCGGAATCATGGTCACCGGCGAAGCGATTTCAACGGTGTCGTACTTGAGCGAAGTCAACATGTGCGCGGGATAGAGCAGCGGCATGAGCAGCACGAAACCGACGATAATGATTTGTGCCCCAGCGCTGAGTCCTACACGGCCCCAGCGCGGTTTTCCTTCAGGCAATAGAGCCAGACGAGCGGCTACCGGCTTGGTCCCAATCGCGCGCTTCCACGCTTCCGGATCGGCGGTACGGCGGGCCTTGGTGGTGTCGAACCCGACGCCCATGGTGGTCTTCGTTCCTGGATCTGCGAGCATGCTGGTCATCCGGTTACCGCCTTGAAAATTTCCGTCCTCGGGGACAAGTCGAGTCGGGAGTGCCCTTGTCTAACTGATTTACCGGTTAGAGAAGGACGTGCGCCCTTGCAGTACTAGAGTACTGACGAGGGAGAGGGAGACCGAATAGGACTTTCGTACTAACGACGCGAAGTCGCTAATGCTCCCGCGAGCGCACATTGCGCACCCGATTCACAACCCGGCGAGGCGGATTCTGTTGCACAGGCTGGGGCGCAACACGGTAATAGGATACTCTAAACGAGTGGTTGGTTGCGCCCGAGGTTGCCTGCAGTGAGCATATTCTGGAGCGGGCAGCCGGCCTCGCGCTTGTCCCAAAACGGGGATACGACGGCCAAGCTCCGGGTAAGATGGGGACGAGCACCTAAACCCCGTACTTTCAGCTTTATCACATGACGGATGCTACCAAAAGTTCCGCTCACCCTTCGCTGGCCGCGCGGATTGCGCAGCTCGCCGCTCACCCTAGCCTCATAGAGACTCTGCGCGCGCAGGCGGGCGCGGCGCGCTTCGGATTCACCACGGCACGTTTCATTCCGCACCTGGCGCGCAGCGTGGCTTCCCGCTTCAAAACCGAGACGCCTTCCGCGCAGGAACTGGAAACATACTTAACTTCGCTGTGCCTCGAGGATTTTGCCCTGGCCTGCGCGTGCTGCGAGGGGCACGAGACGGCTTGGGTTTTTTTTGTTGGCAATTACCGCGGATACTTGCGTCGGTGTGCCGGAGCTATGCTGCGCCGGGGGGCGGAGTCGCCTGAGGCGCGCGATCTGGCGGATTCCTTGTTTGCGGAACTTTATGGCTTAGCCGATGGGCGGCGCGGTTCGGCTTCGCTGTTTCGGTATTTTCATGGGCGGAGTTCTCTTAAAACCTGGTTGCGCGCGGTGCTGGCGCAGCGGCATGTGGATGGCATTCGTGCGGCGCGGCGGTTTGATTCGCTCGATGAAGACGATGCTGCGGGGCAGTTGGCCGCGGGCGAGGGCACCGCGGAACGCGGGCTGAAAACTTCCTACCGATCCTCGTCCGAGCATTCTTCGCTCGGGCCGCTCGCCATTCCGCCGGACCCGCATCGCGAGAAATATATTTTGTTGTTCCGCGCTGCGCTGGCGAGCGCGCTGCAAAAGCTCGAGCCTGCGGATCATCGGCGCATCTGTTTTTACTATGCCGAGGGCAAGACGCTGGCCGAGGTTGGGCGGCTGTGTGGCGAACATGAATCGAGCGTTTCGCGGAACCTCGAGCGCATCCGTCGTGCGCTGCGGGCAGCGGTCGAAGAAGAGTTGCGGCGCGGGG
>JBEKVU010000366.1:0-4786 GCA_049513775.1 Candidatus Acidiferrum sp. | reverse complement strand
TCTTGCTGCTCGCCGGCGATCGTTTTATCGTGCGGCAGTTTTCTCCGGTAATTACCATCGGAGGGGGTGTCGTCCTGGATCCCGCCGCGGGTCGGCCGTTAACGCGGGATATCGGACGCATCGAGTTTCTGAAGACCCTTGAAAGCGCCACGCCAGAAAGAATCGTTACCGCGATGACGGCGCGCGCGCTTTCCGGCCTCGCCGTTGCTGAAATCCTGGCGAGGCTTGGTTGGACCGCGGATGAAGTGCGCGAAGCGGCAAAGAGAGCCGCAGCAAATGGTGGCGCACAAATCGTTTCTGAAGAGCCGCTGCTGCTGGTGGCAAGTGCGGTATTTGAAGAGACGAAAAAAAAGATTGCCACGCGTGTCGAAGCGTTTCGCAAAGAAAATCCGCTGCAAGCCGGGATGGCACGCGAAGCGCTCCGCGCGACGCTGGGACGGCGTGTAAGGCCGGAAACTTTCCGTGCGGCGCTAGCCGAGTTAATCGCGCAGAAGAAACTAGAGATGCAAGGCGATCTGGTCAAGCCGGCAGGTTCCGCGGTAACGCTGCTGCCCGAAGAACTGCGTGCCAAGGAACAGATCGCAAAGGCCTTTGGCGCGGCCGGTCTGGCTGTACCGGCGGTCAAAGAGGTGCTCAGTTCGCTGACCGTCGAGCCGCGGCGGGCGGAAAAACTGTTGCGGATGCTACTAGAAGAGCGCCAGTTGGTGCGCGTCTCACCAGAATTGATTTTCGACAGCGTGGCGCTGGCCCGGCTGAAAGAACAGCTTGCCACCTACCGCAAAGGCCGCGGCGAGCGCATCTCCGTACCTGTTTTCAAGGAGTTGGCGGGTATCACGCGCAAGTACGCCATTCCCCTGCTCGAGTACCTCGATCGCGAGCGGGTCACGCGCCGGGCGGGCGATGAGCGTGTTATACTCTGAAGTCCAGCAGGCCGAGGCAGGTGTGGAGCTGTAGCTCGTTAGCCGCAATTCAGTTGGGTAGGAGGCATCATGGAATTTCCCATGCACTGGCTTATTATTTTGGTAATCGTGCTGGTGATTTTTGGTGGACGCAAGATTCCCGAACTCATGCGCGGCATGGGTGAAGGTGTTCGCGGTTTCAAGGAAGGCATGTCCGGCCACGCACAGTCGCAACAGACCGCGCCTCCAGCGCAGCCTGCGGCTCCGGTCGCCCCGCCGCCCGTCGCTCCGGTCGATGAAAAGAAATAGCCTTACCGCGCACTTAGCGGGATCCTGCAAGGATATAGCGCCGCTTTCCTAATCCGGGCCGGCCCAGCGGGCTGGCCTTTTCATTGGCACTGTTGGTTTATCCGGCTCGCCGTCAAGCGCCGCAGCACCGCAAAACCGTTTCCTCGAATTTGTTACTGAAAAGTTTCTTGACTCGTAATCCTCGCGATGTATTCTTCTCCTCGCGGTAGCGCTTCGGAAGCAATCGTCGCTCCCACCTCGCACGTGTTCCCGCGCCATGCCGCCGGCTCATCTCCCAGAGCTATGCCAGCGCATCGAGGAACCTCCTGTGCCAAAAACGAAAAAGCCGGCCGCCCGGAAAGCGAAGCCAAGCTCTACCAAACAATCCAGCAAGCCGCGTAAAATTACCACCATTGATGCCGCGCAGTTGCTCGCCAGCGTGAAGCATCATCCCGGGCCTGGGAACGGGCGCAATTTCGCGGCCTCGCGATTGCCGGAGAGTTTTCAAACGGTCATCGATCCGAACAAAAATCCGCCGCAGCCATTTCGCGCGTTGCCGCCTCCGACCGGGAAAGCACCCTACCGCTTGTCGCTGGACGCGGTGCTCTCGGCACAGGCGATACAAACGATTGAGACGAGCGGTCAGATGGTGGTGCATGCGGTTGGCGACACCGGCGGCGTGAACACCGCGACATACATCGAAAATGTGGCAACGTACATGGAAGATGACTTCTCTTCGAGCGATCCGAGCACCCACCCATCGTTTTTCTATCATCTCGGCGACGTGGTGTACTACGATGGCGAAACCGCCAACTACTACCCGGAATTCTACGAGCCCTATATGACCTATCCCGGGCCCATCTTCGCCATACCGGGGAATCACGACGGCGACATTGATCCGCTGACCAAGGAAACCACGTTGCAGGAGTTCGTGCGTAATTTTTGTGCGCCCTCTCCTGTCCATCAGCCCGAAGCCATGGACGCCCCGCGCGACGCGATGACCCAGCCGAACGTCTACTGGACGTTGCAAACACCGCTTGCGACGTTCATCGGGTTGTACAGCAATTGCCCGGAGGGCGGTGTGCTGAAAGCCGACCAGGTTACATGGCTCAAATCCGAGCTAGAAGCCGCGCCCACCGGACTCGCATTGATTCTGGCGGTGCATCACCCGCTGTATTCGGCCTATGGCGCGCATCCGGGCAGTCAGCCGCTGCACAAGACGATCGAGTCCGCATGCGAAAATGCCGGAAGGGTGCCAGACCTGGTGCTGTCCGGGCACGTGCACGATTATCAGCGCTTCACCGGGACAGTTAACGGCAAGTCCGTGCCTTGCATCATCGCCGGCGCCGGCGGATACAACTTCCAGTTGCACACGCTCTCCAAGGTATTTCACACCACGCCGCTGCCCATCGCCATGAAGGGCTCCGGCGGGGTGCTGGAAAATTTCAACGATTCCGCGCACGGCTATCTGCGGTTGACGATCACTGCGAAAAATATTTTGTGCGAGTACATCGCCGTGCCCGAGCCTGGAGTGCGCGCTACACTGCCGCTGAAGCCGTTCGATTCCGTCAGCATACCTGTCGGCTAACTGAGAATTCGCAAAGACGGATGCAGGGCACGCCACAGCCGCGCGAAGCCGCCGCACTTCAAACCGAGCCGAGCCGCAGCGCTGCGGCTCGGCGAACGGGATACCCGCGAGCCTTATTTAGAAAAGTTTCTGAAAACACCGGTACTTTAAGTTCCTCGACAACCCTCCTCTAAGCGTTCATGCTGCGAGGGTTAGGGCCGGACGTTACTTGTAAAGTGGTTACGGGTCGTGAAAGATTGGAGTCTATTGCCGGGGGGGGGCACTTTTCGATGCGGCTAGCGTGACAATGGATGCTGCTTGTGTTAAGTGCCATTATGGGAACGTAGAGGCTCACTTTAGCCCTGGGGTTCAAGTCCAGCCGAGGTCGGTGAGGGCTTGCTGAACGCGAGCAAGCGGTAGGCCGACGACGTTGAAGTAGCACCCTTCGATGCGCGGGATGTAGCGTCCGGCGCGGCCTTGGATGGCGTAAGCGCCGGCTTTGTCATGGGGTTCCTCGGTGGCCAGGTAACGCGAAATCTCTTCGCCGGAAAGCTGCGCGAAATGCACCAGAGTGGATTCCACGAATTCGATGCGCTCGGCATCCGGCAGGCGGATCAACGTGACTCCCGTTAGGACGGTGTGGGTGCGGCCCGAGAGACTTTCCAGCGTGCGCCGAGCATGCTCTTCAGAGTGCGGTTTGCCAAGGATGTGATCGTCTAGTGCCACAACAGTATCGGCGGCGATGACGATGGCCGGTCCAACCGCGCGGGCGGCCACCAGTTCGGCTTTGGCGGCGGCCAGGCGAGCCACATGCTCTTGCGCAGATTCATTCGGGAAGGGCGTTTCGTCCACGGCCGACGAGACCACGGAAAACGTAAAACCCGCGTCATGAAGAATTTCGGCGCGTCGTGGCGAAGCCGAGGCAAGGATGAGTTTCGTCATGGCCGACTCGCGGCCAGAATACACTACCGCCGCGCCAGAAACAGCCTCCAAAGAAACAACTAAGCTTGAGGTGGATGACTATGGATTGCTGCCGCGGCGCGGATGAACGGGCAGGAAGGGCAGAAAGGACGGGCCCTCGTATTCCATAACCGCTGACGTGTGGTTTATGCGGGATCCATTTACGCCCCATCGAGAATTTCCGGGTCTCGCGATTCACTGCTCACGAAGTTTACCGAGCTTTCTAGGCCGGTCTCTGGACTCACGAAACGCCGGGCGTTGGAAATTGTTCGTTCGATACTTCGCCGCTTGGCGGAAACAAGCAATGCGAGCCCTGGGATGAGAGCCCTGGGCTCGCAACTCCGTCGCGCACAGAATGAATGGTGACGTTCCTTATTGGGCGAGATCGATCCGTGGTGCAACGCACTCGGCGTTAGCCTTGCAGAAAACTTCGTTTCTCGAGATTGCATGAGCCATGCGGAGCGAGCTCGTTCGGCGACTTGGCAAGCCAACCCTGTCAGCAGGCCCATCACTCGTGCACCCTTCAGATGACGACCGATTCCTGATATTCCCCGAAGATTTTGCGGAGCGTGTCGGAAATTTCGCCTACGGTGGCGTAGGCTTCGGCGGCGTTGAGGATGGCGGGAACTAGATTTTCCGTGGTCGTGGCGCGGCGCTGCAATTCAGCCAGGGCCGCGGTGGTTTGCGCGTTGTCGCGTTTGGCGCGTAACGACTGCACGCGGGCCACTTGCGTGCGCTCGATTTCGGAATCGATGCGCAACGTGGGAATCGACCGTTCTTCTTCGGCGATGAAATCGTTCACACCCACAACGATTTGTTCTTTGGTTTCCACCGTGCGCTGATATTCGTAGGCGGCTTTTTGAATTTCGCCCTGGATGTAGCCCGATTCGATGCTGCGAAGCACGCCACCTTGCGCGTCGATTTTGGCGATGTAGGCGAGAGCGCCCGATTCGATCTCGTTGGTGAGCGTTTCTATAGCGTAGGAGCCGGCGACCGGGTCGATGGTATTGGTTACGCCGGTTTCGTTCGAAATGATTTGCTGCGTGCGCAGCGCAATCAGAGCGGCGTCTTC
>JBEKVU010000365.1:0-6770 GCA_049513775.1 Candidatus Acidiferrum sp. | reverse complement strand
AATCCGCCCCCAGCTTCGGGGAAAACGCCGCCGGCAAAGCCCTCCACTATTCCCAATTCACAACATCCCCAATCCTAGCCGACGACTCCGGCCTGGTCGTCCCCGCCCTAAACAACGCCCCCGGCGTCCGCTCCGCCCGTTACGCAGGCCCAAACGCCACCAGCAGCCAACGCAACGAAAAATTGTTACAAGAAATGCGCCACCTGCGCGGCGACGACCGCCGCGCACACTTCATCTGCGTCTTAGCCGTGGCACGCCAAGGCTACGCGATCGCCATAATCAGCGCCCGCGCCGACGGCCAAATCACCGCCGCGCCAAGCGGCACCGCCGGCTTCGGCTACGACCCCATCTTCCACATCCCCGCCCTAAACAAAACCTTCGCCGAACTCTCTCCTGATCAAAAAAACCTGCTAAGTCACCGCGGCAAAGCCTTCGACCGCCTGAGGTACGTACTGGCAGGTCTATAGTCTTCGCAACAGAACTTTTCTGGCAGCCTCCCGCGCGGCACCCATCATTTCTTCTCTGCGCCTTTGCAAGCTCTGACCACCTTCCACCACATCTCAACTCCCCCAGCAAACGCGCATCACTCCAACCACACCTTAGGCTCCACCGAGATGCCCCGCAGCAGCCCCACCTTTCGCCTTCACCTTCTGCACCAAAAACACAATCGGAATACACCCAACACACGCCAGCGCCATATACCGCAACGTAGCGATGTACGAGTACATCGCCGACTGCTGATCAAGCGTGTTGTGGACCATCAGGTAAGCCCGGTGCAGCGCCACATTCGGCGCAGTATTGCACGGTCATCACCGCGCGATAGTCGCTCACCGTATGCTGCAGCGCGGGCCCGTGCGAAATATCGTGCGCAAGATTCGAGCGGTGCGTCTGCTCGGGCCGCGCAATAATCGTGTTCACCAGCGAAATCCCCACGCTTCCGCACACGTTGCGCAGCAAATTGTAAAGTCCGCTGGCGTTGCCGATCTGTTCGTTGCTCAGCGTACCCATAGCCGTGGTCGAAAGCGACACGAACACCAATCCGCTGGCCACTCCGCTCAAAATAATCGGCCACACCAGCGACCACTCAGACACTTGCAGCGTCAGATTCGCCATCCACATCGCGGTGCATGCATACACACCAAATCCCCTGGCAATCAGCCAGCGATTATCCAACCTGCCGGTCAACACCCCGATCACCGGCATCACCAGAATCGCGCCTATACCTCAAGAGCTGACAGCAAATCCCGCCGCTTCCGCCGTGTATCCCATCAACGTCTGGTAAAACAGCGGCAAAATCGTCACGATGCCGTAAATCACCGCACCAATAATTCCGATCAGCAACGAACCCATCGCAAAATTCCGGTTAGCAAACACTCTCCACTTCACGATGGGCTGCCGCGTAGTCAATTCGCGAACCACCCGCTGGCCGGAAGAATAATCGCCTTCGCCACCAGATAACTGGTAGGCACCCAGGTCGCTTCGTCATTCGTGGCGGAACGACAGCCGGCAATGTGCGGCAACGCCACCGACGCGATGGAAGTGTCCAGCACCTCCATGAACGTAGGCAGCATCGCCGCCGCGGCAATCACCCACGGATTTACGTTTTGATTCGGATTTTGCTTTTCGCCAGCCACGTCACCGTACCCGCTCCCGTTCAGAAAACCATTCCGTTCGTAAAACCGCCGCGTCGATGACGATTCTTAACTGCGCGCCGTAGCCGTGCCGCTTGATACGCGAGATCCTGTATGCATAAACCGGGCGTGGCGCGGAACGAGCCACATTTTATAAATCGCGGACGCCCAATTTGAATCCAGTGTTTCCTGCAGCGCACAAACCACGCGCGCGTAGAAACAGCAGAGCAAAGCTGGACCCGTCGCGGTATGTTATTCTGCGCGATCATGAAAAAGGCCGAAGCAGTTCAAAAGAAAAAGAAGCTCGCTGGTAAAAGAGGCGACCAGAAGGCTGGCAAAACCGTGGCCGCTTGCGGGAATTTTAGCCGGACTCGACGCCATGTACCCGAACGCGGTGTGTGAGCTGACGCACGCGAATCCGTTTCAGCTGCTGATCTCCACGATTCTGTCCGCACAATGTACCGACGTGCGCGTCAATCAAGTAACCGCGGGGTTGTATAAAAAATATAAAACTCCACAAGATTTCGCCTACGCCACGCCGTCAGAACTGGAACAGGAAATTCGTCCCACGGGATTCTTTCGCAACAAAACCAAGTCCGTGATGGGAGCGAGCAAAGCGCTGGTGGAGAGCTTTGGCGGCGTAGTCCCGAAAACCATGGAGGAGATTCTCACCTTGCCCGGCGTTGCGCGCAAAACCGGAAACGTCGTGCTGGGCTCAGGCTACGGAATCGCCGTCGGCGTGGTGGTCGATACCCACGTGATCCGTCTCTCGAACCGCTTGGATCTGACGCACCACATCGAGCCGATAAAAATTGAACAGGATTTGATGAAGATTTTGCCGCAATCAAAGTGGATTCAGTTTTCCCACCAACTGATCTGGCACGGCCGCCGCGTCTGCGTGGCGCGCAAGCCGCGCTGCGTGGACTGCCAAATCGAAAAGCTGTGCTATGCGGAAGACAAAACCTACTGGAGCTCACCGGCCTCCGCGCCGCGCAAATAAGCCCTCCACCAAATTTCATGGCATCACACCGAATTTCAAAGCATCAAATGTCCTGCCACTAAATTTTCCGGAGAATCGCTTCCCGTGAAGAGATTGAGAATCCCCGGCCTGGTCGATCGCATTGACGTAGACGACCTAAGGGAAATTTCCAAAGTCATCGCGGACCCTCGCACCGATCGCGAATTCCACACGCCTACCGTGCTCGTGAACTGGTTTCTCTTGAAACGTTCCTTAAGTGCGCTGTCATTGAACGGGAAACGCTTTCCCACCATGACGTCGCGAGCCGTCCACGCCAACTCTCCGGAACGCGATAATTTGTGGAACGCGCTACAAGCCAGAATTCCCGGAATACGCCAGGGACCAGCCGAACTCGAGCCGTTAGCCAAATGGATCACCGGTTCGGGCTCTGATGCCGAAATCGGCATCATCACCCAACAACTACTCGGCAGCCTTTTCTCAAACAATTTTCGCGCCACCCCGGAAAGCTGGCGCGCTGCCCAAATCCTCGTTGCCGCCCCGCGCTTGTCCAACATTCCGAAGCTGATCTGGTGGAGCATCTCTGGAAAAGTCCGCCGCGCAAAAACTCTTCTTGCGGCGATGGTCAGCGAAGATCTTTCGGCAGTTAACGCCATCGGAATCGCCGTTCACAACGTGGTCAAAGGCATGAAACACATGCGCAGCCTCTACTCCGACGACCGTGGCCGCTGCACCCTCACCCCCGAAGAAGTCGCCAAACAATGTCTCTTCGCCCCGATCAACGTCTTTCGCCAAGCAACCGCGGCCGGAAATATAAACGGTTGCCCCTTCTCGCGCCACTCCCTGTTCGTCCTCAATATCGGCGTCGCCAGCAAATGCCTAAATGGCGATCGCCTAGTTTTCCTCCAAGACACCTGGAGCGGCTGCCCCGCCGCCGACTGGGTTCCCGCCATGCTAGAAGGCGTTTGGCGCCGCGCCTTGACTGTCTCGGGTACAACCGACCGCGCCGCGTGCCCAAGCACGCCGCCGCAAAATACAGCCAATCACGCCACAAATTGAGCGCGCTGCACATCACCCTAGGCGGGTTTCTCTGGGCGCGATTCCGGCAGATTAGCGGACGCTGGAGGATTTACTGGTTTTAGCAGCGTGCCGGTTTGCTGCAGGCGGCGGGATTCCGTTAGATAGAAGTGCAGAAGGGTGGCGGCTTGCTGGTATGGCAAACCTTCCAGGCGGATGTTGGAGATGCAGTTGCGGTCAGCGTCGGTGCGGCCGGGGCGCGGATGCCAAGTGATGTAGACGCCGAGGCTGTCTGGCGAGCTGAGGCCCGGGCGTTCGCCGATGAGGATTACGCTGATTTTTGCGCCGAGAATTTCGCCAATGGGATCGGCGATGGCCACGCGGGCCTGTTCGACGACGCAGATGGGCGCGATGCACCAATCGGGATCGAGCAGCGGCACGGTCGCGTCGAGAAGAGGGAGAGCGTGGCGATCGACGGCCAAAGCGGAAAGGCCGTCGGCGATTACAAATACGACGTCAGAGGCCGCGCAGGATTCGGCGGAGGCGGCGATGCTGTCTTTCGAGGAAATATGCTTTAGTGCAGCCTCGGAATGCGCGGACAGCGTGCGGCCGAGTGCGGGGTTGCGCAGATAGTCGGCGCGATTCGTCGCAGAGCTGTGGAAGACGAGGTTCGCGAAGTTGCGCTGCTCGAGACCATGGATTAGAGCTGGAACGTCGAGGGTGGCGTAGACGGCGTCGCGGGCCTGTGCGGTGGCGAGTTGCAGCCGCAAAACTTCTGACGTTGCGAGGCTGTGTCCAGTGCGCTGCAGCTGGACGCGGGCGGGCGTGTAGGTCTGCAGCGTGGGTTGAAGTTTCTCATCCGCAGTCCGCGTGATTTTTTCGTTCGCGTTCATCGCAAATCACCTGGACCAGGAGATTTCGTATCCGGAAGAAGCGCCGAGACGCTGAGTTGACGATGACTGGATTGCTGCAACCATTGCTCGAATTCCGGGGCGGGGCGCAAGCCGAGGATGCCGCGCAGATACAGCGCGTCGTGAAATGAAGAAGTCTGATAGTTGAGCATGACGTCGTCGCCGCCGGGAACGCCCATGATGTAGTTGACGCCCGCGACGGCGAGCAATGTTAAGAGCGTGTCCATGTCGTCCTGGTCGGCGGCGGCGTGATTGGTGTAGCACACATCGCAGCCCATGGGCAGGCCGAGTAATTTTCCGCAGAAATGATCTTCGAGGCCGGCGCGAATGATTTGCTTTCCGTTGTACAAATACTCCGGGCCGATAAATCCCACCACGGTGTTTACCAGCATGGGTCGAAAATGGCGGGCGACGGCGTAGCCGCGAGCTTCGAGGGTTTGCTGGTCGCAGCCGTGATGCGCGCCCGCCGAGAGCGAACTTCCCTGCCCCGTTTCAAAATACATGATGTTGTCGCCGATGGTTCCGCGTTTGAGTTCGCGGGCGGCCTGATGAGCTTCGTTGAGCAGCGCGAGATTGATGCCGAAGCTGGTGTTGGTCGCTTCCGTTCCGCCGATGGATTGGAAGACCAGATCGATGGGCGCGCCGTTCTTCATGGCGGTCATCTGCGTGGTGAGGTGGGCCAGGACGCAGCTTTGCGTGGGAATGGAGTATTTTTCGCGCACGAAGTCGATGAGGCGAAGGAGCGTGGCGACGGTCGCGGGGTTGTCGCCTGCCGGGTTGATGCCGATGACGGCGTCGCCGGAGCCGAGCGAGAGGCCGTCCACAGTGCTGGCCACGATGCCGGCGGGATCGTCGGTGGGATGGTTGGGCTGCAGGCGGGTCGAGAGTCGCCCGGGAAGTCCGACGGTGGTACGAAATTTTGTGACGACACGGATTTTTTGCGCGACGGAAATCAGATCCTGCGCCTGCATGAGTTTCGAGACGGCGGCGGCCATTTCCGGAGTGACGCCGGGCGCGAGCGCGGTGAGAGATTCGGTGGTGGCGTCCGGCGAGAGCAGCCAGTCGCGAAATTGCCCAACGGTGAATGTGGCAACAGGCTCGAAGGCCTCGCGATCATGCGTGTCGAAGATAAGGCGAGTTACCTCATCGGATTCGTACGGAACGATGGCCTCAGAGAGGAAGGCCGTGAGAGGAAGGTCGGCCAGGGCGAAGCGGGCGGCGACGCGTTCTTCCTGAGTGGCTGCGGCGAGTCCGGCGAGCTGGTCGCCGGAGCGGAGAGGAGAGGCCTTGGCCAAGAGGTCGCGGAGGGATCCGAATTGATAGGTCGTGCGGCGAATGGTGTGATGGAAGGACATGGCGTTTGGGTGAGTTTTCGCGATGCAGTTTAGCAGGTGCGCGGGCCGCGCGAGACGCCGGGTTGCGGAAGTGGGGGGGGGAGAATTTTTGGAGATGTAGCAGACCCTGCCCCCGGAGTGTTGGCGAAACAGTATCATTCTAAAGGGGATGGGGCGGGAAATCGTGAAGCAGTGTGATTCTGTTGGGTTTACGGACGGCAGAATCTTGGCCAGGGGAAATTGCCCCCCACCTCCGGGGTGTCTTTGGTCGCAAGCTATTGATATGGTTAGGTATACGCCAAATCTCGAATTGAAAAGAGTGCGTAAATATTGAAAACCAAGCGCAGCAGTTTTCGCGCTGGAAGTGCGACGTCGTGAGAAGGACGTCGAGACGTTGCCCGATGACTGTTCGGACGAAGGTCGATTGAGACCCTCGGGGGCGGCCCGCGAGGGTGAATTCGAACGCACACGCGAGGGGTGGCACGAGCTAGCTTACTTTATAAATAATATTATTTATAGATAATCTATTCAAATGAAGTGAGACTGGGCTATCCGGGAGAATAGGCCGCGCCCGGGTGCGCGTTCTTTGGAGTATACTTCGGGCGTTTGGTGCTCTGTGAGACTAGCCCTCGTCCTCAGATTACTCGGGTTGGTGTTGATCGTTAGGGCGGCGAACGCCCAAGCGCAGTCCTCGCTCACGGGACCGCAGAACTCCCCCGAAGCGGATCAAACAACTGCTGCGTTTGACTTACCACGGTCTGCGACGTCGGTGCCTTTTCGGCTCGTTGATGGACGCATTTTCGTGGACATCAAGGTGAACAAAGTGGGCCCGTTTGCATTCCTGTTCGATACGGGAGGCAATGCGGTCATCAGCGCGGAAGCGGCCGAGCGGATGCACTTG
>JBEKVU010000364.1:0-4791 GCA_049513775.1 Candidatus Acidiferrum sp. | reverse complement strand
GCCTGGCTGCTCGTGCGCGATGGCAAGCTGGCCATCGATTCCACACCTAATCAGGATACGCCCTACCAATTGAGCGGTGGCGGAAAAGCGGTTCTCGGATTGGACGTCTGGGAACACGCCTATTACCTGAAATATCAAAACGTTCGGCCGGAATACATCAAGAACTGGTGGAACGTGGTCAATTGGGACAAAGCCAGCGAGCTTTACGCCGGCGCGAAGTGATCGCGAAGCCCTCGAGAGACTCCGCAAACAAAGAATCACCGCAGTAAAACAAGAAGGCCTGCCCACGATGGACAGGCCTTCCTGTTTTCATTTGTAATTTTCTTAACTACGTAACCGCTCTAAACCAAACAATCAGCCCATCAATTCCTGACGCTTTGCCGCCAGCGGGACGATGGCCGGTTTGCGAGCCCCGGAGAATTCCTGCCCGGAGTAGCCGCGCGTCTCCCGCGGTGCCGCCGGTACACCGAGCGGGAAGCCCGCCGATGCTTGACGCGAGGCCTGCTGCACCAGCTCCATGCGGCCGCGCACGCGAAACTTCGCCAGCAGCGATGAAACGTGAAACTTTATGGTGCGCTCGGAAAGATTCAGCGACGCTCCGATTTCCTTGTTGGACAGGCTGCGCACAACGCCGCCCAGCACTTCATCTTCGCGACGCGTGAGCTTCACGCGACCGTGCACCGATTGCCCTGCCTGCAATAATTTGGAAGCCTTATCGTGCAACTCTTCCAGATTGTCGCTTTCCGCCTGCACCATCACCACGTAGTCCGAAGGTTGCTGGCCGCGAATCATGCAGTGCATGGCCAGCAGGCCGGCAGCTTGCTCGACAGGAAGCTGGCCGTCGGGGCCGGCTTCCACATGAAAATGTGCAACGCCGGTACTTCGTTCGTAGAAAAAGTAAAGGTCGCGCTGGAATGTGCGACCCGAGTTCATCACTGGATGTGCCTGATCACTTCTGCGGATTAGCTTCACTGCACCCCTCCGAACACAGCTTCGAGACCCGAAGCCCTTTGATTGGATTTTGTTAAACCGCCTCTCGAAAGACGGGATTCCCAAATTCAACAACGCCCCGGGCAATTTAGCCAAGCTGAGGGCTGGCTGCAACTCGGTGACCCAAACTTCAGCTTAAGGCCGTACCAAGATGGAGGAGGAGCTCTGTATTCGTTTGCCCGAACGCTGCTACCGAACCTCAGGCGGTACTGCACACTTTCTGCCGAACTGGGAGGGAATTACAAAATGCTCATAGCGCTACACTTATGGGACACTTATCGATCCATGCGTACATGGATAAGAGTAGGAATTGCACGCAAGAGGAAAATTTTCCCGCTCGAGGCTTGCCCCGTTGCTCGACCTGCTGTGGGAAACTTTCGCCGATTGTAAACACACATTAACTTTACGGCGCGCAAGTCTCGCCGTTACCGTACGTTCCGTACGCCTAGGACACGATTCGCGTCTGACCCTCTCCGAGCAGCTCGTACTGAATGCCGCGCCAGCGGATTTTTCGCGTGATCAGGGATGCCGCAAAATTCGCAAGGTATAAAAATGGTACGAAAATGTTCAGCACAATATAAATCCAGGACTGCGCGCTGATCTGCTTCCGCCAGCTCGGCAGCGCTTCCGTTACGCCCACCACACGCAACGCTCCGCGAATCGCCGATAACAGCACCGGCAGAAATGTCAGCGTGGCCAAATGCAGCGCCGGGCGCCCAGCGGACAGATCGTCCAACGTGAGCATCACGCCGATAATCAGCGTCACGCAGTACAAGAAATGCGTAAGCACCGCGATGCGCCAGATTCTTTGCGCGTACACCTTGGTAATGAGGATCTGGCGATTGGTGAACTCGAGCAGGCCGGTGAAGTCGGTTTGCACGAAACAGAGCGTCAAACATTCCGGCACAAAGAGAATTGGTTTGCCGGTGCGCGCCAGCGCGTTGGTCATGGAGTAGTCGTCGCTGACCGAGCCTTGCCAGAATTCCAGCACCCCCGCTTGCTCGAACACCTGCCGCCGTACCGCGGTGCCGCCGCCCCAGCAGAAATTAGGGCCATTCTCTGTGAGCATCGTGACGAGGGGCGCGTTCCATGCGGCCAGCAACACCGTCGCCAGTTCGTTGTTGTTTGGCATGAGCCAGCGCATGGTGGTGGTCGCGGCGATGCGTTCGTCTTTGAGCGGCGCCACCAGGCGGTGCAGCCACGCTTTGCCGGGGCGTCCGTCGGAATCGGCGAACACCAGCACTTCAAAGTCTGGCGTCAGTTGTTCGATGGCCACCCGCAAATTATTGATTTTTTCCGAGCAGCCTTCCGGCGCGCCGGCAATCAACACGTGAGCTTTGTGGCGCGAACTGGCGGCCACGCGCTTCACGATGCTGGCCGCGGGATCGTTCTCGGAGGCGAGGATAAAAAATATTTCAAAGTTCTGGTGATCGAATTCGGTGAGGGCCACCAGATTGCGTTCCAGTCCCGCTTCCATGCCTTTGCAGGGGCACAGCAACGCCGTGCGCGGCGCAAAAAATCCTGGGTCCGTGAGCATGCGCCGCCGCACGTAACGCAGCCACTGCAGCGCCTGCCACAGCAGGTACAAGCCGCCGGCGATCTGTAGCATCGATAAGAGGTAGAAAAGGGTTTCCACTACGGCGAGCATAGCAGAGGAAACTTTCTCGCCAACTTCGTTCTAAGCGGGTAGAATCGCACCCGTTAACGCCACCCCACGGAGGAAATCCCCATGAACGGACGCGTCGATTCCAGCATGGTTACATCGGCACTCGAACTACCCGGCTACCGTATCGTCAGAAACTTTGGCATTGTGCGCGGAATTATCGTGCGTTCGCGCAGCGTGATCGGAAATCTGGGCGCGGCGATCCAGACCATCGTGGGCGGTAACATCACCATCCTCACGAATCTCTGCGAAAAAACCCGGGAGGACGCGTACGAATTGATGCTCGTGCATGCCGCGCAGCACGGCGCCAATGCCGTGATCTCCATGCGCTACGACGCCACGGAGGTGATGCAAGGCGTCACCGAAGTTCTGGCGTACGGCACTGCGGTGCAAGTCGAGCGTATTCCTTAACCCGGGCGGCGTAGCGCACAGGCGCTCGTGCCTGCGCGCCACGTAAGCCTCGCCACAAGTTGCTGCTTTCTGGCTAGCCCGTCAGCGTTGTTCTGGCGGAAAGCAAGTTGCAGACAAAAATTTACATCAGCCAAAACCCGCACGGGCAAGAGTGCCTGTGCCCATCAAACCGCACCTACCAACCGCACCGGACGCGATGGTAGAATCCCGCTTCCATGTTTTGCACTTCGTGCGGCCAACAAACTTCTTCAAGCGCCCGCTTTTGTGCCGTGTGTGGCACGGCGCTAGAGCGTACGCCGAGCGGCGGAAGTGGCAGTGTCCGCGGCCCCGTTGACGACGATGTGGACGTTACGCTGGGTGCCGTATCCGGAATGGAAGGCGCCACCATTGCGCCGCCGTCTTCTCCGCCCCCGAGAAAAACTCCGTCCGCATCCCCTGCGCCGCGCTCCGTAAAATCCCCGAGCAGCAGCGGCCTCGTGAGTTCCGATCCCATCAGCGGTGGACGTTTTGCCGCCGGCCAAATCCTTGCCGAACGCTACCGCATCGTGGCCCTGGCCGGGCGTGGCGGCATGGGCGAAGTCTATCGCGCGGAAGACCTGCGGCTCAGCCAACTGGTGGCTATAAAATTCCTGCCCCAGGAACTTTCGCAAGACGCGTCCGCCCTCGCGCGTTTCCATTCCGAAGTGCGCATCGCGCGGCAAGTCTCGCATCCCAACGTCTGCCGCGTTTTTGATATCGGCGACGTTGACGGCATCCCGTTCCTTTCCATGGAGTACGTCGACGGCGAAGACCTCGCCTCCGTAGTGCGTCGAATCGGTAGACTCTCGCCAGACAAAGCCACCGAAGTCGCGCGGCAGATTTGCGCCGGTATGGCCGCGGCGCACGAAAAAGGCGTAATTCACCGCGATTTAAAACCCGCCAACGTGATGCTGGACGGCGCCGGAAAAGTCCGCGTCATGGATTTCGGCCTCGCCGGAATCGCCGCCAGTATTCAAGGCTCGGAGATACGTGCGGGCACTCCCGCGTACATGGCTCCGGAACAACTCGAGGGCCGCGGGGTCACCATCAAAAGTGACATTTACTCGTTGGGCCTGATTCTCTATGAAATTCTCACGGGCAAGCGCGCCTTCGAGGCTTCGACGCTTCCTGAACTTATCAAACTCCGCGAGCAAGGCGCGCTCACCAATCCTTCGAACCTGGTAAAGGATCTCGATCCGCTGATCGAGCGCGTGATGCTGCGCTGCCTAGAAAAAGATCCCGCGTTGCGGCCAGTCTCTGCGCTGCAGGTTGCCGCGGCGCTGCCCGGCGGCGATCCGCTGGCTGCTGCGTTGGCGGCCGGAGAAACGCCATCGCCGGAGATGGTTGCTGCGTCCGGTGAGAAAGAGGGCCTCAGCGCGAAAATAGCCATTGGTTTGTTAGTCGCGGTGGTCGTCGGTCTGATCTTCTCGATCTACATCTCGGATCGCTTCAAGTTGAACAACCGCACGCCCATGGAAAATTCACCGGAAGTCTTGACCGCGGATGCCCGCGAGATAATCCGCAACCTCGGTTACACCACGCCTGCGGCGGACGCAGCATCTGAATTCGGTATCGACGGCTTCTACCTGGACTACATCGAGAAGCATGACAAAACTCCTTCGCGCTGGGACGTGCTCTCAAGCGACCGCCCCGCGCCGTTGACCTTCTGGTATCGCGAAAGCCCTCGGAAAATGGAACCCGGCAGGTTT
>JBEKVU010000363.1:0-4808 GCA_049513775.1 Candidatus Acidiferrum sp. | reverse complement strand
GGCGGCCGGGGAGAGCGGGAAGGTTCCGGTTAGATCGAGGTGGCCGGCTAGGGTGTCTACTTCTTGGCCATGGATCAGGATTTTTAGGCGCTTTACTTGGGGGACGTTGGCTTCAAGGGTGCGGGCTATGGATTCGACGGCGAGTTGTTCGCTGGCGATGCCGGAGGGTGTGGAGGTGGCCAGGGCTTCGGAAAAGTCGGCGATGCCGGTGCCGTTGGGAAGCAAATAAAATTCCAGCAAGGCCGCGTCGGGGGGAAGGGTGCGGAGTTCGGCGTCGACGGGGCCGGCGAGGAGCGTGTTGAGAACTTGTTTGGCGCGGAGAACGGGATCGCTGCCGAGAGGAAGGTCGATGGTGACGGGAGTGAGTGCTTCGTCGTCGGCGTGCGAGGCCCAGAAGAGTTTTGCTTTGACGCGCGGCTCGCTGGGATTGCCGAGGAAGGGCTGAGTGAGTTCGCGGCGGGCCTGCTCTTCGGTTTGTTGGGTGAGTATCGCGGCTTGCTTGACGCGCTTGCGAAGCGTGGGGAAGTAGACGGCTGCAGCGCCGACGGCTACGGCAAGAGCGATGATGATCCAATTGCGCCAGCGCGGGGTCATTGCGGAGAGCCTTTCGGCGCGACTGGCGCTGCGGCGGGGAGCGCGGAGGGTGGCAGTGCCGAGTGTGCTGCGGGGCCGGGCGTCGGCGGGGCGGCCGTTGCCAGCGGAGCGGTTGAGAACGACGGAGTTGGCGTAGGCAAGGAAGGGACGACGTACGAGGGTTTGAAGGCGACGACGCCGCGGGCGATGGCGTCGGCGACGCCCGGGGCCATGCGATCGAGTTCTTCGCGCTTTTCAACGGAGACGCTGGAAATTTCTACGGCGATGGCGGGGGCGGCGGTGGTGCGCAGTTGGCGGACGGCGGCGGACTGCGCTTCGTTTGGCGAACCCTTGAAACGCTGCGCGAGGAGGCTTTGGACGGCGTCACCTAATTTGCGGCTGAGGATGAGGAAGGGAGATTGCGCCTGTTCCCACGGGATTAGGCCGTTGGTGTTGCTAAGCGGGAGAAGATCTGAGTTTACGTAGACGCGCGCGGTGCTGGGGAGGCCCGTCGAGGCGATGTGGATGGTCACGAAAACGGCGCCGCGTTGGGCGTTGGCCATGGCGGAGCGGTCGTCGAAAGATGGATTCTCGTCGCCGAGGCGAGTTTGCACGACTTGCAGGCCTTGGGATTCGAGGGCGCGGCGGATTTGCGCGGCGAATTCGAGGACGACTTCGCTTTCGCGGATGCCGCCAGTGCCGCGAGCGCCGGGGTCGGTGCCGCCGTGGGCGGGATCGAGAATTACGGTGTTGAGGATGTTGGTTTGGAGATTGGATTGGAAATTGTTGGGCGGTTGCGAAGGTACTGCGGTGTTATTTTGTGTCGCGGCTGGTGCGGGAGTTGCGGATTGGGCTGAGACCGTCGTGTGCGCGTTGGAAGCGAATTGCCAAAAAAGCAATGAGGACAAGGTGAGAAGCGCAGCGGCGACAAATGCGCGCGAGGTGCCAGGCCGAAGAGCGCGACGCGACAGACGAAAGGCTAGGCTGGGATAAACTCTTCGCACGTCGAGCAGCATATCAAAACGAGTGGCACTGCGCCGCAGTTCCGCTTGCGGTGGAAACGAAAAAGGGACGGCATCTGCGCCCGCCCTTTGGTGCTAATGCCGGCAATAAACGCAAGCAGCAGATGCCGGCAGCAAATGCTGGGGCGTTTTACTGTTGCGGCGGAGGAGCCTGTCCACCCGGTTGTCTGGCAGCTTTGCGGGCCATCTCATCGGACTTCATCTGCTTGCGTTGCTCGGGGGTCAGAAGTTGCTTGACCTGTTCGTGTGAAGATTTGCGAATCTCTTCGAGTTTCGCGTGCTGCTGGTCGGCGGAGAGAGAGGAATCGCCCTTGACGGCCGCTATTTGGGATTTCATGTTCTCGTGGATTTTCTGGACCTGAGCTTTTTGGTCGTCAGTAAGGTTGAGCTTGGCGAGTTCCTCATCCTGACCTCCGCCACGGTGTCCGCGAGCGGCCTGTTGACCGGGATCGCTCTGTGGCGGTTGTGCGGCATCCTGGGCGCGGACGGCGGCCGGCACACTGCACAAAATCAGAAGACCCGCGGTTGCTGCGAGTTGCTTTAGGAAGCGAAAGCTTTTCATAACGTCTCTCCTCAGATGGCCCTGCGATGTTCGTGGGGCTCTAGAAATATAAACCCGGTAGGTGCGGAAATGTCGTACCGGGGTTGCTGTAGGTCCGTGCGGCATCGGGCGGATCGCGTGGTATGCCGGGGTTGTTGGGGGCTTGCACATGGAAACGCAACGTACGCGGAGAGCAGGGTGGCGCGCTCGCAGCGGCCTGCCGTTCGCTCAAGGGGTGGTTCGATGTACTATTACGGCGGCGCGGGGCTGCTTTGGGGAGCGGGCTCGCTGCAAAAAATACACCGTGCGAAATTTCTTGCCGAAAGTTTGCACCACGCGAACATAGGATGGCGGAATGAAACTGAATGGATTTTTGCTCAAGAGCACGATTGTGGCGGCACTCGGTGGATTGCTGTTTGGGTTCGACACGGCGGTGATTGCCGGCGCGATCGATGCGCTGAAGACGCTCTATCATCTCTCTAATTGGGGACAGGGCGAGACGGTGTTTGCGGCACTGGCGGGCACGGTTATTGGTGCCATGACGGGCGGAATTCCCGGCGATAAGTGGGGCCGGCGCGACAGTTTGCGATTGATGGCGGTGCTGTATCTGGTGTCGTCGGTGGGCTGCGCGCTGGCGTGGAATTGGCCGGCGCTGTTGGTGTTTCGCTTTATCGGCGGGCTGGGAATCGGCGGCTCGTCCGTGCTGGGGCCGATGTATATCGCGGAAATTGCGCCGGCGAAATGGCGCGGGCGGCTGGTCGGGCTGTTTCAGTTCAACGTGGTGTTCGGGATTTTGCTGGCGTACCTTTCGAACTACTTGGTGGGGACGTTCCAGCTTGGCAATGCGGAATGGCGGTGGAAACTTGGCGTGCCGGCGATACCGGCCTTGTTCTTTCTTGTGATGCTGTTTGGAATTCCGCGCAGCCCGCGCTGGCTGCTGAAAAAACAGCGGGTGGCGGAAGCACGCGACGTGTTGCGCATGACGGGGGAGCCGAATTACGAAGCGGAACTGCAAGACATCATCGCTTCGATCGACGCGGAACATCAGACGAACGACGCGCTGTTTGTGAAGAAATATTCTCTTCCGATATTCCTGGCGGTATCCATCGGGCTGTTCAACCAACTTTCCGGCATAAACGCGATTCTGTATTACCTGAACACGATCTTTGCGGACGCGGGATTCAGCAAAGTTTCAGGAGATTTGCAGTCCGTGGCGATTGGCGGGACGAATTTACTGTTCACGATGATTGCGATGTCCGTGATCGACCGCATCGGGAGGAAAACGTTGCTGCTGATAGGGTCGGTGGGGACGGCGGCCTGCTTGGCGGGAGTGGCGGTGATTTTCTTTACGCAACGCAACCAGTTTTTGCTGGTGTGGCTGCTGGTCGGATATATAGCGTTTTTTGCGTTTTCGCAGGGCGCGGTGATTTGGGTGTTTATCAGCGAAGTGTTTCCGAATCGCGTGCGCGCCAAGGGGCAGAGTTTGGGGAGTTTTTCACACTGGATCATGAACGCGGCGATTTCGTTGATATTTCCGCTGATGGCGGCAAAGTCCGGCGGGTATCCGTTTGTGTTTTTTTCGCTGATGATGGTGCTGCAATTCTTTGTGGTGCTGTTTGTGTATCCGGAGACGAAAGGATTTACGCTCGAGCAGATGCAGAAGAAGCTGGGGATTGCGTGACGGGCGCTCGCGAGCCATCGCGGCGGTCTGTCGTTACAGCTGACACTAGTGGCCGCGGGCACGGCATGCTGCGCTCCTAGAAAGGCCTGTGTGAAAGCAAAGCCCCGCTCCGGCGAGATGCCAGAACGGGGCTTTTTGATTTGTTGGGCGGCTTGGGTTAGCGGTCGTACTTCAGGCAAACGTCCAATTGTTCGATGGCGTGATCGATGGCCGCGATGGCTTCCACGCGATGGCCTCCGAAATCGTGTGCGGCGTGTTCAAGGTGTTCCTTGGCGTGACGTAGGGAATTGATGGCCGCGTGAATCTCTGGGTGCGGTTCAGGCGATGCTGCGGGAACGCCGGCGGGATACGCGAACATGAGTGCGAATACGCCGAGCGCCGCGACAGTCAGTAGTCTCTTTCTCATCGTGGTATTTCTCCTTCGGGACTGAGATTTGGAGGGGCGTCACCCGCAACCGCTCCAGCCGGGTCTTGCTGCGCGTCGCCGTCGTCTAGAGGCGCCTAGGCGCGGGAAGGCATGGAAGCAAGTACCGGTATAGAGAGAATCATAAACCGGTGAGTCGTTCGATAAAGCGGGGCGGCGCGAAAGCGTAAACGTGGAATGCCGCGGATCACCGCGATCCGATTACCTTTCGAGCGCCCGGGGTTACACGCTGCTTGTTCGCCTGATTTACTTGGATGACCATAAACAAAGGGGTAGGAGTGGGCTGCCCCGCGGCGATTGCATGACACCCCTTCTGGATGTCGAAGATCTTTGCGTCTCGTATGCTGCGTCGAGCGGTGCGCGGACGGTGGCCCTGGGCGGCGTGAATCTGCGGCTGGAGGCGGGCGAAACTCTGGGTGTGCTCGGAGAGTCCGGATCGGGCAAGAGCACGCTGGCGACGGCTCTGCTGCGGATGTTGCCACCGAACGCGCGCGTTGACAGTGGAACAGTGCGTTTTGCGGGGCGCGACCTCTTAAAGAGCGATGGGCGCGAGCTGCGGAAGATTCG
>JBEKVU010000362.1:0-4830 GCA_049513775.1 Candidatus Acidiferrum sp. | reverse complement strand
AAACCCTTTCCTAAAGCTCATCTGAAGTTTTCATTGTTTGGTCGTTGTTTTCGTTGAAGCTGGCATCCGCGCCGAGGCTTCTTCATGACACTTGAGCTCTGGAGATTCTATGCAACTCGCGATAGATAAACGACTTTTGCAAGAGGACGAAAACGCATCGACTGCATCACAGAGCCTATCCGGAGGGGTTTTAAGAACACCTGAGGAGCTCGCCAACATCGTCTCTTTGTTCGCGTCCTCTGATGGATGGATCGACAAAGTGCGGCTGCGGGCGGAACAGCGGTGGTATGAGCGGCTCTATCACGGTCCCGACTATGACGTATGGGTGATCAGTTGGCTGCCTGGGCAATCTACCGGCTTCCACGACCACGGTGGGTCCTCAGGAGCTTTCGTCGTGGCGACCGGGATTCTCGAGGAGCATCGTCCTACTGAGCGGATGCGCGTGATACATCCGGGCAAGCCTCGCGCATTCGGTCCCGATTATGCACATGATGTCCGTAACGTCTCCCTGGCGCCGGCCATCAGCATTCACGCATATTCTCCTCCGCTTAGCGACATGAACGAGTTCGAGTTGGATGGCAGCCGCCTGGTTCGACGTGACCGCACATCTGGGGAGGATGGGACGGTCGATCAAGAGTGGCGAGTGCCGAAGCAGCAACCGTTAGACCGGGCCGGTGCCTTGAGCATTGAGCAGATGCTGTCAGCGGCACGTGCCCGACTGCGACGAATGCCTCCAGATGAGGCCTATGAGGCGATGGTCAAAACAGGCGCAATACTCGTCGATATTCGTCCCGATGCTCAGCGCGCGATCGAGGGTGGTATTGCGGACGCATTGATTGTCGAACGTAACGTGCTCGAGTGGCGGTTCGACCCAGCGTCCGACGCGCGGCTGCTGGTCGCGACCAATCATGACATCAAAGTGATCGTGTTCTGTTCTGAAGGTTATACCTCAAGCCTCGCGGCGATCGCTCTGCAGGATATTGGACTCTGGCGCGCGACAGACGTGATTGGCGGATTTCGGGCATGGAGGGCAATGGGTCTGCCGATTGTTCCGCCAAGCGAGGCTTCCTAGGCGTTCTCAGGCCCTTGCTCTGAATTCTCAGTTGTTTGGGCGTACTACGAGCGAAGGCGGCGCGCATGTCATACGCGCCGCCACTTCACTATGACGAGTGTCACTGTACCGTTAGAAAGCGCCGATGTCCCCTTTGCTTTCCAGAAGAGCACGGCGGATTTTCAGTCCGTCTCCATACAAGGGCTTGGCCGGGAACCGACAAGCGAAACTTCCGCCGCAAGCTCGCGCTCTTAGGCATATTGAAACCTCTCCGCGAATGGCAGCATACCGGCCGAAAGCCAGCACAACTCTTTCGGTTCGCGGCGGCACGTTTCGAAAGACTGAAGGATCAAGGAATCTTATTCCGGTTCTAGAGGCCGTCACATCTGTGAGCCCCAAGGAATCCCGCCCCCTCGAGTCTCCGCAAGCTGGGCCCAGTCGATGCCAAAGCGACTGAGATACTCTCGCAAGCGGTCCGCATCATTGGTGCTCGTCTTCTTGGCACGAGAAGCGCTGAACAATCTTCGCCCCGCGTCTGAAAGTGAGCGTGATTCATGGCAAGTCTGAATCACGCAGACGAGTTGGTCGCGTTCAAACAAATCAATGTTCGCAAGTTGGTCAGGACTGAGAAGCTGTGCGAGGATCCCCTGCGTTTGCTGGTCTTCGAGTGAAGACCAGGAAGTGTTGAGGCGCTCGATTTCCTCTTCAACGATTTCCGTCGAGATTCGACCGCCTCGTGCCAACCCCAGAGTCAGTAGGCGGCGGAGGTGCGGACTTCGCTTAGCGGCTTGGCTAGGTCGGCGAGGAGTTCGGGGCCTACCACGGAGAAAGGCGTTGTGCCGTAGCAGAGGAGGCGGTCGTGGAAGTCGCGGAGCGAGGCGGCTGTGCCGGCCTTTGCGCGATAGTCAGCGAGCAGGGCTTCTAGTTGCGCGCGACCTGTGGTGTAGGCGATGACGTAGCCGGGTCCAAGGGCGATGCCGGAGATGGCTGCTTTTGCCTGGTCCTGCGAGAAGCCGGTTTCGTGGGCGAAAAATTGGACGGCTTGATCGACGGTCCACGCGCCGCTGGCCAGCTGCGGATCGACGATGGCACGGGCGCCGCGCACGCGTTCCCACTGCGCGGTGTAGTAGCGTCCATCAAGATCATCGCCGTAGAGACCGAGCTGCACGAAAAGTTCTTCGCCGTAGAAAGCCCAACCTTCGGCGAATTCGCCGCTGCCTTGAATTTTGCGGACAAAATCCGGATGCCGGCGCGCGATGGAAAGCTGCAAAAAATGGCCCGGCATGGCTTCGTGCGCGCCGGTTGACATGATGCGATCGCGATCGAAATCCTGGTTGGCATCGAGATTTTTGGCGGCTTCCGCAAGGGAAGTTGGCGGCGTGATGAAATAGAAACCGGTGCTCGCTTTGCTAAATAGGAGCGGAGAGTTCATGGAAGCGCCGGGCGAAATCGGCTGAAGAAATTTGGGCGTTTCGATTACTTTCATTTCTCCGAGCCAATCCGGCACATCGGCGACCTGATGCTGGGTGACGAAGGCGCGCAGGTCCGCAATGCGTGCGCGGTAATAGTCGATGAGCGCGGAACCGGCGGGAGCGAGGCCACCACCGCATTCTGGGCCAATCGGTGTGCCTCGTTGCTTGGCAAGTTCTTCCACCCAGGTTTGTACCGCCCAGCCATGCGCGAGTTCGTCGCGGCCCATGCGCTCAATGTCCGTCGAGTCGAAGGGCAGAAGTTCCTCGTCGCGCAATAGGGAATCGTACGCGGCGCGGCCCATGGCGTAATTTTCGGGCCACGAGGCGGCGTGCTCGTCGATGTATTTCTTGGTTTTCGCCATGGCCGCGAGGGTCGCGTCGCGCGCCTTTTCGAAGGCGCCAAATTGCTCGGCCGGCAGCTGAGTTTTGGCCGCATCAGAAAGCGGGCCGCCAAGCAAACTTGGCGCTCCGGCAAGCTGCTCGGCGCCGGTGACGGCGTAGAGATGGCCCGGATGGGTGACGAGTGCGTTGCCCGCGGCGATGTACGCGGGGGCTGCTGCGAGTCGCTCGATTATTTTTTGCCACGCAGCGGAAACGTCAGCAGGAGTCGCGTTGGCGGTGCCGGCGATAGGCAGGTGGAGAAATTGCGTGAAGATTGCGCTGAGGATCGCCACGGACGGAGCGGACGGATCCTTCTCATAGGTTTTGTAAAGCGTGTACTGGCGCTCCATCGTGAGGAGTTGCGCGCGCAGGAGCTTGGCGTCGTCGACATCCGTGAGCGGGGCGCCCTCGAGCGGGATGGAGGCCAGCTCGGTCTGCCAAGCGCGGATGGTTGCTAGATCGCGAGCGTTTGCGGCTTCAGAGGGAGTATCGAGGCGTCCGTCTTCGTCACTGAGGCCAAGGAAGGTCGCGGTGAGGGGGTGCGATTTGGCCCAGTCGAAGGTCATGGATTTCGCCAGGGTCTGGAGACGTTCGTTGCGTGTTGGTGGCGGCGCGGGGAACCCGCGAGGTGCGAGCAGCGCGCCGAGCACCAGGCAGGCTGCGGCGAACCGCAGGATCACCAGAGATCGCGATGATGTAAGACAGAGTCGATGTTTCATTTCTACCCTCAGGTTCCAGCTCGGCGGCTGGGTTGCGAATGTCGTCAGAGGTCAGCAGCTGACAAATATATTGACGCTTAGTCGTCCTCGCCCGGTTTGGTCTTCTTCAGAAAAGGCTCGAGACCGCTGCGCGCAGCAGAAACACGGTAGGCTATCGAACCGGGAATGCGCAACTCGACTTCGGTGCCCGCGCCAGGTTCGCTCCAGACTTCCAGGTGTCCGCCCATGCGTTTGGCGCGCTCGCGCATACCGAGCAGGCCCCAGTGGCCGGCGCGCTCACCCTGCTTCCGCACCTCTGGATCGATGCCTTTTCCGTCATCGCGCACCCGCAAACGGAACAATCGTTTGCTGTAGGCGATTTCGATTTCAATTTTCCTGGCCTCCGCGTGACCAAAAGCGTTGCGCAACGCCTCGCGCGCTACGCGATAAATCTCCACCTGCAGCAACGGATGCAATGGATGAGCGGAACCTTCGATTACCACGCGGAACTGCGCGGTGTCGTCGTTGCCAATGCTGGTTCGGAGTTGTTCGCCGAGAGCGGTGAGTTCTTCGCCCAAATCAGAGACCGCGCGATCGGGCGAGCGAATGTCCATGATGGCGCCACGCCCTTCGACGATGGCTTGCTCGGCTCCGTCCAGTGCGCGATCCAGAGCATGGATGGCTTCGTGCGGCTGATCCGGAAGGAGATTGCGCGCCTTTTGAAAATGCAGCGTCAAGCCCTGAAAACTTTGCAGCAAAGTATCGTGCAGTTCGCGGGCGATGCGCGTGCGTTCGGATAGGCGCTCTTCAAATTGAAGATCCAGACGCGCCGCCATTTGCCGAACGCGCCACTCGTATCCGACCAGTCCCAGACAACCGGCGATGACAATGCACAAGACGAGGAACCACGCGGTTTGGTAAAACGAAGGAAGGACTTCGAACTCGAGAGTTTCCGGTTCCTTGTTCCACACGCCTTCGCTATTGCATGCAAGAACCTGGAAGCGGTATCTGCCCGGAGAGAGATTGGTGTAGACGGCTTCTCGCGCGGTTGCAGGCTCGCTCCAAGCGCGGTCAAAGCCGTCGAGTCGATAGCGGTAGCGCACGCGTTCAGGGAGCGTAAGGCTCAAGGCCACGTAAGTCAGAGTGACCCGGTGGCGGGCTGGCGGGATGCGTATAGCGTTCCGTATCTCAAGCGGAATGCCATCCGCGGACACCGACTCGATGCGAA
>JBEKVU010000361.1:0-4844 GCA_049513775.1 Candidatus Acidiferrum sp. | reverse complement strand
CGAAAGCGTTGCCAAAAACCCGAAGTCGCCGGCGGACGAAATATCAAGGGCGCCCAGCTCGCGGCGATGCACGGAAACCACGTCAACAAACCACAACGGGAACACCGGTAAATCCGCGGCCACGATTTTCTGCACCTGGCTGCATAGGGCTTTGCGTTTCTCTTGGTCCATTTCCACTTGGATTGCCGCGGTCAGCCTATCCACTTGCTGGTTGCGATAGCGCCCGCGGTTCGCGCCATCGGGCGGAATACGCGCGGACGAATATACGAATCCGAAAATATCTGGATCATTGTTGGCACCCACCCAGCGCAGCAGATTGATTTGAAAATTTCCCTTGATGGAGTCGGAGAGCAGTGTGGCCAATTCCAGCGGCCGGATTTCCAGATCGATGCCCACCTTGCGCCATTGTTGCTGGAGGGCGGCGGCAATCAAACGCGACGGCTCTTCCGTGGAAGTTTTTAATAAAAGATGAATGCGCATCCCGTTTTTTTGCACAGCGAACCCTGCGGCATCGAGCAATTGCGCGGCGCGGGCCGGATCGAGCGCGTAATGCGTAACATCACTTTCGTAAGCCCAATGACCCGGAGGCAGCAGCCCTTCGGCGATACGCGCCTCTCCGTGCAGTAAGTACCGAATCAGCGCCGCGCGATCCGTAGCGTACGCCAGGGCCTGTCGCACTTCGCGGTGCGCCAGCAGTGGATCGGTCACATTGAAGCCCAAATAGTTGACGTTCGTCCCGGGGCGCTCGGTGACCGCGAGATCGGGCTGCTTGGCGAGCACCGGAATCATGTCGGAAGAAAGGGAGCTGACTTCCACATCGGCGGCCCCCTTACGCAGCTCGAGAGCGCGAACGATGCTATCGGGTACGACGCGCGCGCGTAGAGTCTCAATCGCGGGTGCGCCGCCAAAATAAGTTGCGTTGCGTGCCAACACCACCTCGTCGTCCTGCGCTTGGCTCACAAAACGAAACGGCCCGGTGCCGATCGGATGCTGCGCAAAATTCGCAGGTGCTTTGCTCGGAACAATGCCCAGCGCGGGCCCGCAAAGGTTCCACAGCAGGGACGCGTCGGGCGCCGACAAGTGAAGGATCACGGTGGCGGAATCGGGAGCTTCGACGCCGGTCACCAGGCGATAGGTGCCGCGCTTCGGCGAATGGTTGGCCAAATCGCGAATGTAGTCCAGCGTGAATTTCACGTCGGCCGACGTAAGCGCGCGGCCATCATGAAACGTCACACCTTTGCGCAAATGAAAAATATACGTCAGCGGGTCGGGAGTTTCCCAGGACTCTGCCAAATCCCCGTGCAAAATCATTTGGTCGTCGCGCTCCACTAAACTGTTGAAGATCACGCCGTCGAGGTGCTGCGATTGGCCGTCGGTGGCAAAGCGCGGATCGAGATTCGTGGGATTCGACTCGATCAATAAAGTTAAGGTAGAAAAATCCTTGTGCGCGGAGCTAGAGCAAGCGACCAGCAAAAGCGACATGATGAGATAGCGAAGCAGCGATGCGGTGCCATGCGGAAAGTGATGCGGTCTTTGGCTATCGCGAAGCGGCATAACAAATCTTACCCAGAATCGCGGGGCGACGCGCGCCCGTTGCGCTCGGAATGTTCGAGGGCCGCTGGTGAAAGGATTCGTAGGCTAGCAGCGCAAACGCGTACGCTTCCTTGGCTTCTTCCGGCACGCCGAGTTCCGAGGACGGCACGATCTCGATTCCCGGCAACGCGGCCGCGATTTGCGCCAACACCAAGGGATTTTTCGCACCGCCTCCCGAGACAATAAGCTGCTGAATCTTGTGTTTGGGCAAAACAAATCGATGGAGCGCATCCACCACAGAAAGCGCCGTAAAGATCGTGGCCACGCGAATCAAGTCGTTGGGCTTCGCCTGATGCCTACGGCCTAGCGCGAGCAGCCGCTCGGTGTAGGCGCGCCCAAAATATTCCCGCCCCGTAGATTTCGGTGGCGCTAGTTTAAGATAAGGATCGCGCAGCAGTTCATCAAGTATCGCCGGAATACTGCTTCCCGCAGCGGCCAACTGCGCGTTCTTGTCGAAACGCTGTCGCCGCTTGGAGAAGTGCGCGACTAGCGCATCGATCAGCATGTTGGCCGGACCAGTGTCGAAGGCAAAAACCTCCGATGGCCGAGCGGCAGCGGGAACCACGGTGATGTTGGCAATGCCCCCGAGATTCAGCGACGCACGCCCAATCTTCGCATTGCCATACAAAAGATAATCGGCGTAAGGCACCAGTGGCGCGCCTTGTCCCCCCGCCGACATATCGGCAGGGCGAAAATCGCCAACAGTGGTGACGCCGGTGCGCGCCGCAATCACACTCGGCTCTCCAATCTGCAGCGTGGAAGCCGTCGGCGCACCCAAATATTTCACCGGCGCGCCCTGATGAAAAATTGTCTGCCCGTGGCTGCCAATCAACGTGATACGCGCTGGCGCAACACGGAATTTTCTGCAAGCAGCAAGCGTCGCATCCGCGAACACCGCTCCCAGTCGAAAATTGAGCTGGCTCAGCTCCCCGGCGGAGACGGGCTGCTGCTCCGCCACGCGCAAAATCTCGCCGCGAATTGCCGGCGGGAATCTGATTGCCGTATGCGCAAGTAACTCCGATTGCACTCGCGGCGGTGCTCCGGACACACGCGCCAGCGCAACGTCAATGCCATCGGCTGACGTCCCAGACATCAGCCCAAGAACCAGCATCGCTCGCGATGGCCGCTCGCTCCCTGTCATGCCGCGTGTCATGTGATCTGCTTTTTCAGCTCCGAAAGCAAATTCAGCGCGTCGATCGGTTTCAGTTGATCGAGGTCGGCGTCGCGCAGTTTATCCAAAATCATGCGATCCAACGCGGTAAACAAAACCTCCTGGTGCCCATTTCCATTCGGCGAAATCGTCGCGCCCGGCGTCAGCGTCTCACTCAACTGGTGTTCACTCTGCTCGTGCTTCAGCAACACCTCGCGCGCCCGCTCGATCACGCTGCGCGGCAAGCCCGCGAGCCGCGCCACCTCAATTCCATAGCTCTTATTCGCGCTCCCGGGCTCCACATGGCGCAAAAAAATAATCTCGCTGGGCGTCTCTTTCACCGCGACGTGCACGTTCTTCACTGCGGGTAGCAGCTCAGCCAGTTCGGTGAGTTCGTGATAATGCGTGGCAAAAAGCGTCCGTGCCCGCGTGTGCTTCTGCAAATGCTCCACCACGGCCCACGCAATCGAAAGTCCGTCAAACGTCGCCGTCCCGCGGCCCACTTCATCGAGCAGCACCAAACTCGATGGCGTCGCGTGATGCAAAATCGCCGCGACCTCACTCATCTCCACCAAAAATGTCGAGCGTCCGCGCGCCAAGTTATCGCTCGCACCGATGCGTGTAAAAATCCGGTCGGTAATCGGCAATTTGGCTTGCCGGGCCGGCACGTACGATCCGACTTGCGCCAAAATCGCAATCAACGCGCTTTGCCGCAAGTATGTGGACTTGCCTCCCATGTTCGGCCCGGTAATCAACAGCAACTGCTGCCGCCCCGGCTCGAAAAACAAATCGTTAGGTACAAAGCGCTCGCCCTTTTGCCGCAGCAACTCCTCAATCACCGGATGCCGCCCGCCGACAATCAGTAACTCTCCCGTGGAATTAAATTCCGGTCGCGTGTACCCGCGATCGGCGGCCAGCTTCGCAAACGAAGTAAGCACATCCATCTGCGCCACCGCGCCAGCCGTGCGCCGCAAGCGCAGCGCCTTCGCCGCAATTTCCGAGCGAAGCTCCACAAAAAGCCGCGTCTCGATTTCACAAATCCGTTCGTCGGCGGCCAAAATCTTGCGTTCGTATTCTTTCAATTCCGCGGAAGTAAACCGTTCGGCATTCACCAGCGTCTGCTTGCGTTCGTAGTCCGCCGGCGCCAACTGCAAGTTGCTCTTCGAAATTTCAATGTAATAGCCAAAAATATGGTTGAAACGAATCTTCAGCGAAGCAATGCCAGTGCGTTTGCGCTCGCGCTCTTCCATTGCTGCGATGATCTGTTTGCTGTGCTGGCTCAAATTGCGCAGCTCGTCGAGTTCGCCGTCATACCCGGGGCGGAAAATTCCCGGTTCCGTCGCCACCGCGGGAGGCTCATCAGAAATCGCGCGTTCCAGGCGCTCGCGAACATCTGCCAGGTCGTCCAGCTCACGGTGCAGGTAGCGCAGCAGTTCGCTGCCGCCCGCGGGAGGCGGCGTCAAAAACTTTTTCAATATCGGCAACTGTGCCAGCGATTTGCGCAACGCCACCAGTTCGCGCGGCGCGGCCAGACCGAGCGCGATGCGGCTGGTGAGCCGCTCCAGATCCAGAATGCCTTTCAACTCCTTGCGAATCTCGCCGCGCACTACGGTCTGCTGTAGCAAATGGGCTACCGCCGCCAATCGTCCTTCGATTTCGTCGCGATCGATCAGCGGCCGCAAAATCCACGCGCGCAGCAGCCGCGCCCCCATACCTGTCACGGTCACGTCCATCGCGGCGATGAACGTGGTCGGCCCGCTACGTCCCGCCTCTTCGGTAAAAATCGGCGCCACCATTTCCAGGTTGCGCACGGAAACCGGATCGAGGATTAGCGCATCGTGTTGCTCGTAGTAGCGCACACGGTCGAGGTGCCGCAGCGCATCCACTTTCGGTGCGTCGTTGCCGTGCGCGGAATTTTCGCGCAGGTAATGCACCACCGCGCCCGCGGCGCACAGGGCTTGCGCGTGTCCGTCCAACCCGAAACCCGTCAGTTCGGCCACGCCGAATTGCTCGCGCAGCAGCCGTTCAGCGTAGTCATACTGAAAAATCCACTCATCCAGCCGCGACTCCACCCCGCCGCAGCCTTCAAGCAGGGAAGTTT
>JBEKVU010000360.1:0-4845 GCA_049513775.1 Candidatus Acidiferrum sp. | reverse complement strand
GTGTACGCCGCGCATGTTCGACAGCTTGCGGGTGAGAGTCCCGTCCCAACCTGATGGAGGTGAAGGGTAGCGAAGCGCAAGGGCGTCACCGCGAGGTGGGGTCTGAAGGAAGCGTGGAGCAAAGATACGGGCCGATGGACAAGAACTGGATTTGAGGCCTACGGCGTCGGACGAGCGGGCAGATGATCGCGAAGTCCGTATCCATCAAGGACGCTGGTGGTAAAATCCGGCGGTCGCGTATCGAAAGCAGTCGAGCTTATCGCGGGAGATCTGCTGCACGTCTCGGATTCGGGACTGCGCGTGAAGTAATTCACGCTGATCCTGCTGCACAAGTCAGCAGCGGGCGTAGTACTCACGAAAGTGAGGAACCCGCTGAATGCCTTGACAGGAAAAGAATATTTTCTGGGCGCTGCTGTCCAGGTTGTCGATGACGGCGCCTACCACTTGTTGCTCGACGGACAGCAGCGCCTTGCCGTATCAACCATCTTGCTTGCCGCGCTCCGGGACAAGTTCAAAGGCGAATTCAAGAGCGACGCCGCCAATCAGCTCCAGGCCTCGACAACCCACTTTGACCCGCCGAAAACGTTCGCGTACCCTCGGGCTTGAGGAACTTAACATGGCAAACGATACTGAAACCTGGGACCGCGGCGAACTCGTCACCACCATCGGCCCGCTGGCCATCTTCCGCTCGGCCAGCGCCTTCACCCCAGAAGGCGCCGCCGCCGACGCGATCCAGATCGAGCACCGCTACACGGTGCGCGTCGATCCATCGTGGATCACCACGGGCGGCGTGGTGGCCTTCGAGGTAGATCCGCCCTACTTCGCCGTGGCCACTGGCAATCGCCTCGATACGGTCGATTCCCTCGTCGAATTCACGCGCAATCCGGAAAGTGAAAAGCCCGAGATCAGCGTCTTGGTGATCGATCCCGCCAGCACCGTGGATAATGCTTCGTCCGATACCGCGCTCATCATCCGCAACGAATAGCGGCCCGAGCGGCGGGCGCTCGCGGCATCAGCCCGTAGGCAAAGAGTCGCGAGGGTGCCTACTGGTCAGCCAGTGGAAGGAGTTTCAGCGAAACAGTTCCGCGGTTTTGCCGTCGAGCACGCCTAATTGGCGCGCCATGCCGAGTTGATCCCAATTGTTCCAGCCTTCGACTAACTGTCCGTCACGCACGCGCAGTGCGGACATGCCCGAGAGTTTCAGCGCGCGGTTGGTCGGCGGCATGCCCAGGCCGTCACCGGTGTGCGTCATGGTGGCCGTCCAGCGGGCGAACGCCGTGTCCCCCTCCTGAATCACTTGATCGATTGTTACGTGAATATCCGGGCACGCGGTTTTCAGTGCTTTGTGAAACTCTTTAAACTCGGCGGGACCTTGCGACGCCACGCCCATCTGGCTCACGCCCCACAACACCGCGTGTGGAGGAAAAAGTTCGTCGACGCTCGCGGTGCGGCCCTGGTTCCACACTTCTTCAAACCATTTGCGCATCAGTGTCGCCGCGTCCCCGTGCGCCGCGCTACTCGCAGCCATACCCGCTGTGCCCATAAAACCTCCAATATTCCATAACTCCAGCCGCCTCTACTTCCGCGACACTCTACCACAGTGCTATCGATGGATCAGAGCCCACCGAGGAATAGGAGACACGGAGTCGTCCGACGCAGCAAGCAGTCGGCGAATCCCTCAGTGCTTCTGCGCGGCTGACAGGGACCTTTCAAAGGCGCCTTGCGACGCTTCATGAGCCTTGTTTGAGTGTTCCAGCGCTTGTCTGGAGTGCTCGTGCGCGGTCTGGTGATCTTCTTTTTCGTGGCTTACCGCCGCGGCGCGGTGTGCGTGTGCGGCTGCCTCGTGCAACTCGGCAGCTCTTTGATGCGAATTGTATGGCATGGCATGACCTCGTAGCTTGCACTCCAAATCCTACGCCCCGGCGAGGTAAATCGCTAACCACGAGTACCGCGCCACTTGATTGCATGGACCGGTATGACTAAACTGCGCGCATGAATCCGGAATGGGTTCGCGAACGCTGCCTGTCGTTTCCTTCGGCCACGGAACACGTCATCTGGGGCAACGATCTCACTTTCAAGATCGCGGGGAAGATTTTTGCCCATTTGGTGCTGGAGCCCGCGCCGGTCTGGCTGTCTTTCAAAACCACGCCCGAAAACTTCTATGAGTTGACGGAAAGACAGAACATTATTCCGGCTCCGTACATGGCGCGAGCGAGCTACGTGGCGTTGCAAACGCGCGATGCGCTGACCGCGGAAGAATTGGCTGCGCTGCTGCGTGAATCCTATGAACTGGTCGTGGCCAGGCTGCCGAAGAAAACGCGCGAATTGCTGGCTGGCGGAGTTTCGGTTGGCACCCCGGCCGCCCGGAAAAAGACGCGGAAGGCCGCCGGAAAGAGATCTCTGAAGGAATCGCCCAAGCGAGCGTCACGCAAGCCTCCCGCGCCGAAGCGGAAGAAACGATAAGAATAAACCGAAATCATCGCACACAACGCGTGCTCTTAAATAAACGAAACCGGTTCGACCGGGATTCGCGGCTCGCCCATCGACTCCCGCAGATTGACGAATTGCCGCACCATTTACCCGGTTGCCGCGCATCCAATAGGGGTGAACTTTGCGAACGGAATGCGGGTATTTTCGGCGCTGTTTGTGTTAGGCGTGTCATCCTGTGGGTGCGCTCCCGCCCGCGTATTTTCGCGGCTGAGGCAAATCAATGAAACTCTCTCTCGTTTCCGCTTTGGTCGTTTTGTCTCTGTTGCCGGGTTTTTGGGTCGTGCAGTCCTGCACGGCAAAACCGTTCCCGGGGAATCCGCAAACGCCCTCGGGCGATGTGTTTCCCGACAAATCGGTGATTATTTACGTGGCCGATTTTGATCTGCAGGCCACACACGCACCGGGCACGGCGACAAATTCGGGGAGTCGCACCGCGAATCCGCCCGCGAACGCCACAGCGCCAGTAAGTGCGACGACTACGGTTGCTGCGCAGGCTACGAACTCACCCGCAGGATCCGGCGAATTAGCGGACGGGTCGAAGTCGGAAGCGCAGAAACTGGATCTAGCTCGCGCAGATGCGCAAAATTCCGATGGGCAAAAAAGTGACGCAGTGAAGACGGACCCGGCGAAGGCGGATGCGGCGAGAATGGATGCGGAGGATTCCCCTCGTGTGCAGGCGGCGAAGCTTGTGGATCTAACCGCAACGACCCTGGTGAAGGTTCTGGAGCAACAGGGCTATGCCGCGCTGCGCTTGCGAAACGGAGCTTCGGCGCCGGATTCCGGCGTGGTCATCCGCGGAGTCTTCGCACAAGTTGATCCGGAATTTGGAATACGCCGAGTGGTGATCGGCGGACTGGCGACCGATCCGAAGATGCTGCTGTTCGTGGGGGTGGGCAACTTGGCGAAACCGGAACAAGCGGTGTACGCGGTGATTTCACCGCAGCCTGCCGACAACGTCGGTCCGCTTATTTCCGTTAGCGCGTACGCGCCAGTTGGAAGATACGAACTGGACCGCGACCCCTCGGAAGAATTGCTGCGAAGGATGGGGACGAGCATTGCTGGTGATTTGACGCGGCTGCTGAATGCCAACCCTCTGGCGTTAGAACAGTAAATTTCCGAGGGCTCGAGCAGACCGAAGCGCCTAAGGGCGAACGACGAAACTCCGGAAAAGGCTATCTGCCGCGCAGCAACAGGATTACGTCCAGCAAAGCCAGAATGGCGATGCCCATTTCGATCACGAACGACCGCGCATCGCTGAATTGATCCATCATGAAATCGTACATTTCGCCGACCGCGCGCAGCTTTTCGTCGACCAGGTTGCGGTAATCGGGCAAGCCGATGCGCGTCGAAGCCATGTGATAGACGCGCGCGTAGTAAATGTCGCTGACAAATTTGATGGAATTGTCGATGCGCTCGGTCAGCTCCATGACATCGAGGCGGATAGTATTCACGCGATGGGCTTCTCGCGGCAGGCTCCAGCGGGCGAGCAGGACGTTGCGCTTGCGCTCGAGCAGATCGTAGACGTCGGAAAGCAACTTGGTCATCAGGCCGTCGTAATAACGAAATTCCAGCAACTGCATCTTGGCGAATTCGAGCACTTGGCCGGTGGCCGCGGCGTCGTCGGAATGATCGACCACCAGCGCACCGGATGCGCCGATGACCACGAGATCCGAAGGATAGTAGGACAGACTTCCTTGCAGGGCCTCTTCCGTGGCTCTGGGGGAAAGCGCCGCGGATTCGCCGCGCACGAGTTGGGCGATTTCTTCGCCGTGAGCGGCCAGCAATCCCGCGGCCAAGCAGGGGGTGCCGTCGGCTTCAAGCGCCGACTGCACACTGACAATCAAATAGCTTTCTTCGAGCCACTCGGCATTGGGTTTGACGATGGCGGGCACGACGCGCTGCAGGTGGCGGCTCAAAACCCCGCGAGCGAGCGGCTCGACTTCGCTCGAATCGATCCAGCGCGAGGCTTGCTCAAGGAGCTTGCCCCAATCGCAGGAGAAAGGTACGTCAAGCTGCACGACCGCGACGGCGTAAGCGTGATACTTGATGGAACAAGCCAACTCTTCGCCGGAGGCCAGCGTGACGGGTTCGCCCAGCTCTTCGATGGGCGGATTGGCGAAATGCATGTATTGCGGGGATCGGCGTGGCAGAACGTGACGCAACGGGGCTCCCCGCGTGCCGATCAGGTCCTGAATCTTCGCCAAATCAAACGCTTCGGCAACGTCGTAGAGAAAGAGAATGCGGAACCAGCCGCGGAGGAGCATCACTCCTTTTTACCATTAGACGTGCGTGGTAAGCGAACGCGGCATGACGGCGCGGCGAACGGCCCTCGAAATTACTTCCAGGTGACCGACA
>JBEKVU010000359.1:0-4871 GCA_049513775.1 Candidatus Acidiferrum sp. | reverse complement strand
GCCTGGCCCGCTTCCGCAGCGGAAGCAAACGTCTGCTGCCCCTCTTGCGGGCCCGCAACGGCGCGCTTCTCCGATTTTTGACCCGCCGCCGTCGATTTCGTGGGGGTTTGTGCAGCCGCCCCGTTTCCGCAAAGCGCCAGCCCCGCTGCCAGCGCAGCGCAACTCACCACGCCCCGATATCCGCCCCGATTCATTTTCCTAAGAATCTGATCGCTCGCATTCATAGCCGCTATCCCCCTTCTGAACTGGCTCACTGGCACTTGGAGTTGTTCTCACCGCATACGACGAAGGTCATTAGCACCCCGGGCTAGCGCAGGATTTCGCACGCGGGCAAGCCCCCCGCCAAGCATGCCGGCGCTATAGAGACAAACGGCCTTAGTGACGACCGCCTCCGCCGCCGCCGTGAAAGCCTCCGCCGCCATGGAAACCACCACCACCGCCAAAGCTGGAGCGTCCACGCGACTCGAAACCGCGGGCATCTCCGCCACGGTTCACTCCGCCAAAAGCGCCAGGCCGAGAACCGCCTCTATTTCCTTGATCGGCAAACCCTCGCGCTCCGCGATCGCCGCGGTTATACGGCGAACCGCCACGGAATCCGCCAGCGCCAGCACCGCCGCGAAAATAGGCGTTGCGGTTGTAAAACGCGCGGCTGTGATACCCGTAGCGACCGCCGCCGTACAGAATCCCGCGATGGCCCCAATCAAATCCCCATCCGCCCCAACCCCAGCCAAAGCCAAAAAACGCGCCGACTCCGAAGCCGAGACCGAAAGAAAGATACGCTCCCGGACCCCACCACGGATAATAGAAGCCCGGCCACAAACCAACGGGGTAACCGTAAATAATGGCGGGATCGTACGTGGGCACGTAAACCACTTGCGGATCGGCCGGCTGAATCACGACGTTGCTGCCCTGATTTGTGACCGTCTGCTGCGGAGTAGTCTTTAGATTACCGGCGGCTTCGGCTTTTTGCCGCATGTACTGCACCGCGTCCATTACCTCCGTGGCCTGATTGGCGTTCGCATCGCCCAGTTCCGAGGTCCACGTGAGGTTCTTGTCCAAATTGGCAAGCACCGAAGGAAACTGCACTAGCGCCTTTACGCTGGGATCCCAATCCTTCTGATCGACCGCCGCGCCGAGGTCCTTGCCCTTGAGACCGGGATTCTGCTGCAAGAAACGGTCCGCTTCCACGATCTGCGTCGGGTAGGCGGACGCCGCCAGAATTTGCGCCACCAGCGCATCGGGATAGAGCGCGATGGGGGCGACCAGTTCTTGCAACTGTTCCGGCGTCAACTGCGCAGGCACCGGTTGGTTTGCCGCGGATTGATTCACCGGTGGCGCGCCATCTTGCGACGCGTACACCGGGGCGGCCGGGGGATCCTGATACGCGTACGCCTGCAATTCGCCGCCAGCAATGGCCACCGCGAGCACGCACGCCACGACGCTTGCAACAGCTCTGCCAGCATTTCGAGCGACCGCCCGTCCAGTGAAAAACTCTTTCAACGTTTTTGATTTCATGGCGAACCTCGTGTCCGCAATTGGCGGGATCAATAGGTTGGATGCGCTGGAACAGAAATACGATACAGCAAGTTTGGAGCCATGCCGTGGGGACGGCCAGTCGGACCAATCGCGACAGCACCTCCGAGGCATGACGCTATCGGACCTCACCCGGCGGCAAAAAGCGCTCGATTACTTCGCGCGGAATAGCTTCGCCGCGTATGCCGCGCGGCACGTCCGCCGCACGCACCGTCCAAACGCGCGTTTCAAATCCTTCTACCGCCAGCACGTGGCCTTTGTAAAGGCGATGCTCGACGGAAAAGCTGCTGTTGCCCCATTTCGAGATGGCGGACTCCACCACCACCGTGTCATCAAACGCGGACGGCACCAGGAATCGCGCGCGCGCATCAACCAGGGGAATGCCGGCGATGTTGTATTTGTGCAACATCTCCTGCTTGGGCAAACCCACGTGCTCAAAAAGCGCGTTGGTGCAAGCATCGAAAAACTCAAAATAGCGAGGGAAATAAACAATCCCCAAAGGATCGCAATCGCCCCATTCAATATGTATGCTTCTCTTATGTATCAACATTTCGCGTTTCACCCGGGGCGCTGCCTGCGCGCAAGATTCTATCGCACCATAGGCAGGAAGGCATGGCTTTCGAATGAATACCAGCCTGTTTGAACTCTTCAAGATTGGCATTGGGCCTTCTAGTTCGCACACCGTGGGCCCTATGCGCGCCGCGAATCGCTTTGTGCGCGGTCTCCTGGCCAACGGTCTGCTCGAACGCGTAGCGCGCGTTCGTGTGGAACTGTTCGGTTCGCTGGCGCTCACCGGAATGGGCCACGGAACGGATCGCGGCATCCTTCTCGGGCTCCTCGGCAAGCAGCCGGATCAAGTGAATCCCACTGAAATTCCAGCCATCGTGGAGGCGGTGCGCAGAACGCAGACCATCCTCCTCCTTGAAAAGAAATTGGTTATTTTTCGCCATGAGGATCTGATTTGGAACAAAAGCGGTCTGCTGCCTGGCCATTCCAACGGCATGCGGTTTGTCGCCCTGGGCGCCGAAAACGAGACACGCGACGTCCGCGAATATTATTCCGTCGGCGGCGGGTTCGTTCGCGAAGAGGGACAAGAAGACTCGAACGACGCGAAGGCGCCAGTACCGTACCCTTTTCACAGCGCTGCCGAACTCCTGGAGCTCGGAGAAACGCATCACCTGAAAATTCACGAACTGCTGCTCGCCAACGAGAAAACTTGGCACTCCGCCGGCGAAATTTCGCAAGGCATCGCGCGCATCTGGAGCACCATGCAGGAATGCGTGGCGCGCGGCATGGTCACGGAGGGCGAACTGCCCGGGGGCTTGCAGGTGCAGCGGCGCGCGCCCGCGATTGCGCGTCGACTCGTAAATGCGGAAGCCCCGCGATCGGCAGCCGAGCCACCCGATCCTCTGCAAGCTGTGGATTGGCTGAACGTTTGGGCCATCGCCACGAACGAAGAAAACGCCGCGGGGAGTCGCGTGGTGACCGCGCCGACCAACGGCGCAGCAGGCATCATCCCATCGGTAGCGCATTACTACATGCGATTTTTTGACGGTACGCCGGCGGGCATTGAACGCTATTTTCTTTCGGCGGCGGCCATCGGCGTCCTGTACAAAGAGAATGCTTCCATTTCGGGCGCGGAAGTCGGCTGCCAGGGCGAGGTTGGCGTAGCGTGCTCCATGGCTGCCGCGGGAATGGTCTCAGCACTCGGCGGCACAAACGAACAAGTGGAACACGCCGCCGAAATCGCCATGGAACACAACCTCGGCATGACCTGCGATCCCGTAGGCGGCCTGGTGCAGATTCCGTGCATCGAACGGAACGCTTTTGGCGCGGTTAAAGCGGTGAACGCCGCGCGCATGGCCATGCAAGAAAGCACCGAGCATAAGGTGTCGCTAGATCAGGTGATCAAAACCATGTACCAAACGGGTCTGGATATGCAGACGCGCTACAAGGAAACCTCTCTCGGCGGCCTCGCGCTTAACGTTATCGAATGTTGAAACGGATGGATGTTTGTCGCATCCAATCAGCAGCTACGGCGATATCTTAATCTCAGGTACAAAGAAAATGCCCCAAGAGCAAAAGGCGGAATGCACATTTACCGTGAAGCGCCCGTTCGGGTGTATGGAGTTGTGGGCAGGCAACGAAAGAGCCCACCGATCGCTGGATTTGGCCGGATTGCAGGGCGATGTGATTGCGTTGCCCTCTGGCGCGGAGCGCGGCGGAGATTTGGCCGCGGTATTTTCGTGCACCGACGATGTGGCGCGCGTGGTGTTGGCCGACTGTGTGGGCCACGGTTACGAAGCGGCGGCGGTAGCGCGGCACGTACACCATCTGCTACACAAATTCCGCGACGTACGAGACACGGCGGCGCTGCTCGAAGCGCTGAACGATGAGTTTACCTTGTCGGAAGAGGGGAAGGACGGGCCGCTGAGACTCACCACCGTGGTGACCGGAACGTTCGACGGTAAAACCGGCGTGTTCACCTTCGCCTACGCCGCGCACCCGCGCATGTTTTTGTGGCGCGAAGCGCAGCGCCAGCTCCTGGAGATCGGGGATGGACTAGAGAATCTTCCCCTGGGCTTCATCACCGGTGAAAAATACCTGGAGCAGAGCGTGCGCCTGGCGCCTGGCGATGCAATCCTGGCATTTTCCGATGGCGCCACAGAAGTGGAATCGCCGGATGGCCAGCAGCTTACGCCGGCCGGTCTATCCGCGCTGACGCAGGAAGTTGCCTCCAGTCTGGGGGAGCCGCTAGTGCTATCAGAATTTTCCGCAGCGTTATTAGCGGCGATCCGAAATTATCACGGAGCCGACAAAGAGTTGGCGGACGACATCACACTGCTGACCATGCGCCGCGTGTAGTTCCCACCAGTGCTTCACTTACCCGCGGGAGGTTGCGGTGGATTCTGCGCGAAGTATTGCTCAATCCCCGCGATCGCCTCTTGCGTCCCGCGTCCGATGTTCTTATCCAGCGCGGCCACTACGGAAGGAGCATCCTTGCCCGCAACCGGCTCATCCTGGTGATAGTTATAGCTCCAGACGGTCTTGAAGGTTTTGTTGTCGCGCAATTCAAGTTCAAACGTGACGCGCGCCACCACCCCGGAGTTTCCCGAAATCTCCTTAAAATCGTACAGCCTGCCGCGCAGTAGATAGTCGCCGTGGATCACGCTGCGCAACGGATAGACTTCGCTGAAACGCCTGCTCCCGCGTAATTCGCGCAGTAGTATTTCGCGAATCATTTCCGTGGGCGGTTCGGCCCAGCGCTGGTATTCGTATAAGCCCATGCCTTCAGATTCCGTGCCATAGACGATGCGATCTTCACGATACAGGCTCGA
>JBEKVU010000358.1:0-4898 GCA_049513775.1 Candidatus Acidiferrum sp. | reverse complement strand
GTGACGTCGAGCATGGCTTTTTCTACGGCGGGATTGCGCCAGTTTAGATCGGGCTGCTGCGGATAAAAGTAGTGGTAGTAATACTGATTGGTTTTTTTGTCGAAGGTCCATGCCGGCGAGCCGAAGGTGGAGAGCCAGTTGTTGGGAGGATCGTTGGGGCTCTTGCCGTCGCGCCAGATGTACCAATCGCGGTGCCCGGCGGTTTTTGCAGATTTGGAATCGATGAACCACTTGTGCTTGTCGGAAGTGTGGTTGACGACGAAATCGAGGATTACTTTGATGTTGTGCTTTTTTCCGTCGGCGACGAGTTTGTCGAAATCGGCGAGCGTGCCGTACATGGGATCGATGGCGTCGTAGTCGGAGACGTCGTAGCCGAAGTCGACCTGCGGCGAGGGGAAGCACGGTGTGATCCAGATGGCGTCGATGCCGAGTTGCTTGAGGTAGTCGAGACGCTGGGTGATGCCTTTGAGGTCCCCGATGCCGTTGTTGTCGCTGTCGGCGAAGCTGCGCGGGTAGATTTCGTAGAAGACGGCGTGTTGCCACCATTGGTGGCCTTCGGCGTCGACGGGCGGCTTTTGCTGTGCGCGCGCAGATGACGCCAAAAGAATCGCGAGTATGGCCAGTGCGTGGATAAGTCTTAGCTTTTTCATGGCGAACGCTCCTAAAAGTAAACGCGAATCCTAGGGCTTGGGATTTTTGCGGCTGTTATATTTCTCAACAAAGTGAATCGTGATGGAGCTATCTACAAAAGTGTTGGGCGGCCCCTCCGGGATGCGGACGCGAATGCGGCCTAGGAACGAGTCGGTCTTCAGCAATTCGCCGCCGTCGATCGAGGCGATCTGCTGGACGCCAGAGGCATCGAGAAAATATTGTTGGCCTGCGATGCCGGACAGATTAATGCTGAGACGATCGCGGGATGGCGACCATACTTCGGAGAGGATATGCAAGTCGCGGCTGGCGCTGCCGAGATTCGGAAGGCTGGAGTCGTAGGACACGGCAAAATCTTTCACGAAAAACACTTTCACCGTGTGCGGCGCGTCGGAAGCGAATTCGAGTTGCACGTGCTGGTCGTTGGCGTTCGCTTCGACATGAAAGAAAACATCCTTGCCGTCGAGCGTCACACGCGTAACTTTGGCGCGCAAACTGACTGCCGACGAGAAAGTAAGCGAACATCCGACCCGCATCCTTCCCACGACCACTATAGGCGGGCCCTCAATCTCCCGGCGCTTGACGACCAAGGTGATGGACTCTGCGTTGCGGCTCCAATTCAGAGCAATCGTGCAGTCGGAGCGAATGTCGTTAGCTGAGAATGACGTCCAGCTCGCCGGCGGATGAGGAGAAAAAGTGATCGTGCCATGGACGGGGTTTACTGTGAGGCCGAGCATGCCGCGGAGGATGGGGTTGACGTCCATGGCGGCGGACCAGATTTGGTGGGGAGAACTGGTCGAGAGGGATGAGTAGTAATCGCCGCTGAGGACTTCGGTGGTGTGGCCGAGGGCGCCGTCGAGTGCGAGGAGTGCGTTGGCGCGGAGGTTGGCGTAGGCGGGGGCGGGCCGATGGTAGCGATATTCGCCAACGCTGGCCCAGCCAGTAAATAATGGCCAGACGGCGCCGAAGTGGTAGCCACCGGCGCTGTATTTCGTGGAATCGTTGGCGATGATGCGCATTCCCCAATCGGTTTGGTGAGAAGGCTTGGCAAGTTCGTCGATCATAGCGTTGGCTTTGTCTGGATCGAGGAGGCCGAACCACATGGGGACGGTTGAGAGAACGCTGGGCTGATCGATCTTTCTAAAGTCGTGATCCAGTGCGAACGCAAAGTGTTTCGTATCCGGAATCCAGAATGCGTCGTTGACGACTGTTCGCTGCCCCTGGAAAGCGTTAAGAAGTTCGGCGCTTTGCGTTTCCTTCCCGGTGGCCTGCGCGAGACTGGCGAGGGCGTGGATGGCTTCGAGGCCCAAGGCGCTTTGGTACAACTCTGTTTTTACGGGGAGGAGTGGACCGCCTTCGACCCAGCCGTGGCCGATGCCGAAATTTTGCGGGAGGCCGCTAGCGTCGTACGTGGATTTGAGGAAGGCGTACGCGCTTTCAATGCTGGGCCATTTTTCTCTGGCGAAGGCGATGTCCCCGCTTTCTGTGACGTAGTCGTTCATGGTGATGATGTAGAGCGGGGTGGCGTCGGCGGAGGCCCACGGGTAAGGGTAATCGGTAAACCAGGGCACCAAGCTGGCGCATTGGGCGATTTCGTGGGGGATTTTGCCGTCGGCGCGCTGGACTTTGCTGAGGAAGTCGAGGGCAAGACGCGTGCTCGCGAAATCGCCGACGGCGTCAAAGGCGAGCGAGGTCCACATGGAATCGCGGCCGAAGAACCAGGCGAAGCCGGGGCGCTGGCTGCTACCGGAAGTACGGTAGCCGGCGACGATGCCGGTGCCGAGGTAAGGATTTTTTACCACGCCCTGCAATTCGCTGATGCGCGACCAATCGTAGGCCTGCTGGATTTGTTTGTCGGGGAGATCGAGGCTGATGGTACGGGCGAGATAGTCGCGGTAGTACTGCGCGGAACTTTTTAGTAGAGCGTCGGAATCGGCGAGGAGGTGCTGGTAGGTTTTGTCGGCTTCGGCGGGGCCGTTTACCGAGGCGGCGATGACGATTTGTTTAGTTTCTTTGCCTTTTCGCGTTACGCCGAGCCGGAAACCGCTTTGGTCGGAGGCGGAATAGTCGGTGGCGTATTCGACTTGGATTTCGCTGGCAGAGGGCGAGCCGACGAGTGCGATGAATTTTTTGGTTTCTTCGCCAATGTAGAAGGCGTTGCGCGTTTCGTCGTAGTACGCGTAGGTGCCGCCGAGCCCGGCGGGCCATTCGAGCTGAAAATCACGCTGGAAGAGAACTTCGATTTCGAGGGGATGTTCGGTTTCGACTTCCAGTTTGATGATGGCGCCTTGTTCGGCGACGGGGACGAAGAACGTTTCGCGTACGTTGTAGGTGTCGCCGGTGTAGAGGATGGTGACGGATTCCGGGCGGGCGGTGATGCTGCGGGCAAGGGTGGCGGCGTCGATGACGCGGGCGTCGGTGTGGAAGCGGAGGTGGAAGTCGCGGAGGATTTTCAGCGGGTAGACCCAGGCTTCAATGTTGCCGGATTCATTGCCGAAGAGGCCGGCTTCGGTGCCGACGGCGGAGAGAAATTCCCAGGGGCGGACAGGGCGGGAGAGATCGAGGGTGGCGGGACTAGCGGAGGAATTGATCGGAGCTGCGGATGGAGAAGTGGATTGCGCGGCCACTCGGGAAGGCCACAGAAAAAAGAACACTAAAATAGTGATTAGGGCTGACATCTCGCCGAAGTGGGACACCGTTGCGGTGGATTCGGCGTTGCCGCGTGCGCGGTGGTGCGAATGACGTGTTGATGCCGTCGCTTGCAATGTGGAGATGCTCTGACTATAAGAGGAGCGGGTGGGAGTCTAGCACGAAGATTGCGCGGGAAGGTACAGGGTCCATTTGTCGTCTACACGAAGAAAGTTTTTGCAGTCGTTGAGCCGGTCGGCGGTGGTGCTGTCTTTGGAGAACGTGCTGGCGCTGGTGTGGCCTCGAAGTTGGCTGGGGGGCGCGCGTTTCGCGGGTACGCACGGCGGACCATTTGGTGGAGGGGCGGGCTCGGGCGCACAGGCAGGAGTACCTGTACTACTGAACGGCGCAGAACCGCCGTCGGCCGAGTTGGGAGTTAGCTTTGTGAATTGTGGGCGCGAGGCGGGGCTTAACGCGAAAACGATTTTTGGCGGGGAGCATAAGAATAAATATTTGCTGGAGACGACCGGCTGCGGCGTGGCGTTCTACGATTACGATAACGACGGGTGGCTGGATATTTTTTTGGTGAATGGCGATCGGCTGGAGGGTTTTGCCGCGGGGCAGGAACCGACTTCGCACCTTTTTAAGAATAATCGCGACGGGACGTTTACGGACGTGACGGTGAAAGCTGGGGTGGCGCATTCCGGCTGGGGACAGGGTGTGTGCATCGGGGATTACGACAACGACGGGTATGAGGATTTGTTTGTTACCTATTTTGGCAAAGATGTTTTGTATCACAACAATGGGAATGGCACGTTTACCGAGGTCAGCGAAAAAGCCGGCGTGGCGGGGAGCGGAAAACGCTGGAACACCGGGTGCGCGTTTCTGGATTATGACCGCGATGGGAAACTGGATCTGTTTGTGGCGAATTATATTGATATGGATTTGAAGACCGCTCCGGTGCCGGAGTCTGGGCCGTGCCTTTACAAGGGTGTGCTGGTGGCGTGCGGGCCGCCGGGATTAAACGGTGGGAAAAATATTTTGTATCACAACAATGGCGATGGGACGTTTACGGATGTTTCGCAGGGCGCGGGGATTTTGCAGGCCAATGGGACGTACGGACTGGGTGTGTTGACCGGGGACTTTAACAATGATGGATGGCCGGACGTCTATGTGGCGAATGATTCGACGGCCAGCGCGCTGTATCAGAATTTGAAAAATGGCAAATTTTCGGATGTGGCTATGGAGGCGGGATGCGCGCTGAGCGCTGACGGGAAGCCCCAGGCGGGAATGGGAGTTTCCGCGGCGGACTACGATTTGGACGGCAACCTGGACATCGTGAAGACGAATTTTGCTGGGGATACTCCGTCGCTGTATCACAACGTCGGCGGGGGGAATTTTGAGGATGCCACGTTTCCCGCGGGCTTGGGCAAGCACACGCAATTCCTGGGCTGGGGCTGCGGATTTTTTGATATGGACAACGATGGATGGCCAGATATTTTGATTTGCAACGGACATGTGTATCCAGAGGTCGAGCAGTTGCGGACGGAGGCGGGGTACCCGCAGCAGAAATTACTTTATCGGAATTTGCGGGATGGAAAATTTGAGGATGTGTCACTGCG